>NZ_CP007203.1:373869-673869 GCF_000340565.2 Nodularia spumigena CCY9414 | reverse complement strand
TTTTCAACTTCTTTTTTATCTACCCAATAACGAGGTTTAACAGTAAAAGATAAATCGCTTTTTTCATCATCTGTTAAATCACGAGTATCACCATTATCTGTATAAGTAGCCCAACGGTGATCAAATTGATGAAACATTTTCGCTTCATATAATGGTAGTTTCTGGGTGTTCAGATCCCGGACTTCTCAAAGAAGTCCGGGATCTTGTTCCTGTGGCCTCAGATCCCGGACTTCTTGAAGAAGTCCGGGATCTTGTTGAGGATCTTGGGTGTGAAATAACCCGCTATCATTACTCATGTCAAACATACGCATAAATGAAATACCCCAAGGGGTAATTCCGGTATTTTCATTTTCTAAAACTGGTACATTTTGATATATTTTTTTAGTTAATTCTGCATCTTGACTACTTCTAAAAATTGGACAAGTGAGAGTATTAGGATTAATTAACGAAATATCTTGAGGTGAAAGATTAAAATGACGTTGTAAATTGTTAGTATCTGCAAAATAACGACAGAAAAATATAAAATCTGTTTGTTGAATTTTGATTTTTTCACCAGTGATAGTTAGAGTACAGAATTTAAAAGCATGATGAACTGACTGGAAAATAAAAGCCTCATTTTCAAAACCTGTAAGACTTGCTAAATTCTGCTTTTTAATTAAATCACCAAAAAACCGTTTACAAGTATCATCCGTTGCTATTCCTGTAGGAACAATTACCCCAACTCTTCCATGAACAGAAATCAAACATCTCGTAGTTTCCGCAAACACAGCATAAGTATTAATATCACCCACCGCAGTTAACGGAAATCTCCCCCCTTCCCGAATAAATTTACTCTGTGCTTCCGCATCATGTTTAGCATCTTCAAAAGCTTGTGCTAAAGCTGGATTTTGCTTTGGTAACTCCTTTATCAACTTTTCCCGCACTGCTTTATTTTGTGCATTTGCAATTTCTAAACTAAAAGAAGCGAAAAACTCCTTTTCTTGTAATTTAATCCTCTCCCAAGGTGGATTTCCTAAAACACAATCAAAACCCTTGGGTAATTCGTAATTATTGGGCTGTGGGTTGAAAACTTCAGGAAATTCTAAAGGCCAGTGAAAGAAGTGTTTTTCCTCAGCTAACTTATTAGCAGCTTCAATCAATCTTTTATTAGTTAAATTACCTGCTAAAACCTGAACTAAAGCCGCAGTAGTTGGTAATAATTGTAAATTCTGTTCCGTCAACGTCATAAAAAACGCCGCAGTCCATAAATTACAAGCAGAAAAATCACGCCACCAACCGGGAATCTTCCGCAATTCCTGATATTTTTCCTGCTTCTTTTTCACATCCAGGGGTGTAGATTCCCCAAAATCTCCCAACTATTCAAATCTACCCCATAAATGCAATTTTGAATTACATCCCGCACAGCTTGACGTAAAGGTTCCGGTGCTGGTTGAGATTCCCCGGTTCTAATTTTCGCTAATTCCTTAGCTATGCGTCTTGCTGCTGCTAATAAAAAATGTCCAGAACCACAAGCAGGATCTATTACTTTTAGACTTAATAACGCTTCTTCTGCGGCTGATATGACCTCTCCCCCAGCCCCTTTCCTAGCAGGAGAGGGGGGTAAGATATTCTCCTCATTTCCTTGTATCTCATGCTCCCCTTTCCCTTCTATATCATGCTCCTCTTTCCCTTGTAATGTCACCCGC
Organism: Nodularia spumigena CCY9414; assembly: GCF_000340565.2. Lineage (NCBI taxonomy): Bacteria > Bacillati > Cyanobacteriota > Cyanophyceae > Nostocales > Nodulariaceae > Nodularia > Nodularia spumigena. Next base: position 672,184 of record NZ_CP007203.1, on the reverse strand, counting down.
AAACCTTGCCAAATATCTTGAAATCCTTCTCGCCGATAGCGGGGGCGTTCTGCAAATTCCCTCAGCCGTTCAATGCTGTAATATTCCTGATAAATTCTGGCTGTTTCGGCATCTTTCCCAGTTAATAATAAGTGGCGCGATTCAGCTACCATTAAAAATAATAGGCGATAAATTAGCCGCAACAATTGACGATAAAAAGACCTCACCCCTAACCCCTCTCCTACAAGGCGAGAGGAACTGTCTTCATTCCCTTGGAGGGCAGGATTTTGGGGGGTTAGGTGTGTTAGTTTTTGGCGTAATTTTTCACTTTCAAGATGTTGAATAAATCCATTACCTAGCTGTTTTAAGGCTTTTTCTACCCCGTCGCGCAGTCTATCCCGTACCCTTCCCCCTTGTTGTAAGCTCTCTTGGTGGTAATATTCCAATAAGCATTTATCCGCATCATCCGCAGTTTTGGGTAAACGAGAACGATGGAAAAGCCGATAAAATAAGCCAAATTCGGCAAAGTTCTCACCGTTGAGAATCTGCTCTAGGTCAAATTCGATATAAGTAAGGCGCGTCATTAGGGAAGAGTCGCGCAATAACCGCCAGCGCAATCCATTGGTGGCGATCGCCCAAAGATGCTCTGTCTTGTTAAGATATTCCTGTACTAACCCGTGTGCTGATAACCGGGGTGTTCCACTGGGAGGACGTTTATCTATATCCAGCCGACAACCCATAATATGGATAGGGGGATAATTCGTAATTGCTAATATTTCTTTCGGTTCAGTTAGGGATACGTCATTGGTATTTGAAGCGTCTGCTGGTAAGAAAGCGCGATGAGATATGGCGTAGGTTTGTCCGTCTACGATTTCAGCTTTGGCGGTATAAACAAGGGTGTATCCAAGAGTCCGTAACAAAGGTACAGCCCAAACTTCACGGGTTACACTGGTAGCAGTATCCTCAGCATTGAGTTTATTTAATTGACGTTGAAAATCTGCCCAATACGCCTTAGCATAACCCCAGGCGATCGCAATTTCATCTTCTAATTTCTCAGTTTTGGCTAGTCCAAAGTCCTCTGCTGCTTGTCCCTTGATACTCCCTGCTAACAGTTCCGCAGTCATATCTGCTGCTAGTAAGTTACCCTCGAACTGCACACCCGCTAAAGTAATACCTGCTACACCCATTTACCGCTTAACTCCACTGAAAATATCAAATTTACCCGTCAATTTTGTTGGTCTTCAAATCCATTTAAAATCGCTTTTTAATCCCTTTTTAATCATTCTTAAATTCATTTAAAATCGCTTTTTAATCATTTTTTAATCGCTTTTAATTACCTGTCAAATCGCTTTCAATTACCTGTCAAATACCTGTTAAATCATTTTCAAATCCATTTTTTATCCCTAGGACTTACGCAAGAACTCTCTGAAACCTTCTTAACTTCTCCCAAAGGGAGAGGCTAGCGCCAACGTGTCCTTCGTGTCCTTCTCCCAAGGGGAGACGCTTCGCGGTAAGCGAAGCTATGCCGAAGGCTTTACGTGGTTCGTTTTTCCATAATTTTGCGTAAGTCCTGATCCCTTCAAAATCCATTCCAAAGACCTTTTAAATACCTCCCAAATCCCTTTCAAATCCCTAACTTTTTTGAAAAGTCAGAGGTCTTGGTTAGCTATTCTTTCTTTTTCCTGGTTGCAAGATATACACACCCAATAAATCCATTGGTAATTGTGGTATTACCTGAATCTTACCCTCCTGCGTAATTGCCCGTACACGCTGATGGGATTGGGATAAGGAGAGCGATCGCTCTAGCGCAAACCGTTCCAAATCTGCTGTCAACTCATCCAGACGATTTAACAACTCTTCCACCTCTTGTTTTTTCATCCCCAAAGAAGCATCATCCACCGGGTTAGCTTGCTCTAACAAAGCTTTCGCCTCTTCCGGTGCTAACCAAATCGGATTGGATGGCGGCCCTGTAAACCCAACTACCGCACATTCTTCCCCTAACAGTTCATGGTTTCGCTTCAACCCCTCCCCACCTGGAGATAGAGCTTGACTACTAACCCTTTGTATCAACAAATGCCGCAACCTTAACAATAATAAAGTTGTACGTTTAGTTACAGTATCAGTAGTTGTAAATCCACACCTAGCCGCTACAGGATCTTGAGTATTCACCAAAGCCTCTTCGATAATGTGACGCGCCAAACCCTCCACCAACAGATGATTCCGCCCTACATATTCCACTCCTTCCGGTGCAGGTGTCGTAAAAGTAATTACACGTTTTTCATTCCCTAATACTGGTTGTAAAAAACTGGGAATTGTCGGTAATAACCATCCTTGTTTTTTCTGAATCAACCCACAAGACAACCGTTCACAAGCATTCTGAACAAACCTAGTACAAGACGGCGTAAATAAACAGACCATTCAAAATCCCTGAAAAGCCCATTTTATAAGCTTTTTGACTTTTGACTTTTGACTTTTGACTTCCGCCTTGCGGTACTAGCCACATCCTCCTCACTACCAAGAATCCGGTCAGATTCCATCAATTCTTGTTCCACTTTGGTATCTAACAGCAAGGTGCGTTCAAAGATTGCCCCCAAGTCTCGAAGCCAAAAACGTCTTAATTCTTCCAGCATTCCCTCCAATCGTCTGGCTCTGCGGTTGAACTGGCTTTGGTCTAACAGTTTTGGAAACAAACTCAAATAATTTGCCCTCACGAACCCTAAAAACTGCTGTTCTCCTGGGTATGGGAAAAAATCCATTGCTACCAACAGTGTTAACATCTCACTATCCGTAAATTTTGGTGATGGCCCTGGCAATAACGGTACGTAACGATAGCCTTTTTGTTGATACCAGTCATCTATTAGCACAAAAATTGTCGTCAATAGGGTCGAACCGTCTACCATATTCATTAGGAGACCTCAAGCTTTGGTGTCGTTACCTTTATCTTGGGGTTTCCCCTTCTTTTTTGCTACCACATCTCACATAAGGCGTTTAATATCATAAATCTTGTGGGGTGGGCATCTTGCCCGCCCTTGTGTACTTTACCCAAATGAAATGTGCTGTAAAATGCAGAACCTCACCCCCAACCCCTCTCCTTCTCCCAAAGGGAGACGCTACGCGAAAGTAAGGAGAGGGGAGACTTTATTAACTAATTCCAAATACAGAACCAACACTGGATTTAAATGAGTCCCTAGCATCCCTTAAAGTTTGAGCCAAAGGATGTTTTGCTTGCAAAAATACCCGCGCACAATTACGTCCCGGCATTCCCGAAATTGACCCACCTGGATGAGTTCCCGCACCAGTTAAAAAGAGATTTCCAATAGGTGTTTTATAATTAGCTAATTCTGGCAAAGGACGGAAAAACACCATTTGATCTAAAGTCATATCAATATGATAGTAATTCCCTTTGTAAGAACCTAACCTTTCACCTAATTCGGCTGGACTTTCCACACGACGAGCGATAGTTGCTGCTTTGACATTTGGGGCATAATTAGCTAACTTATCAATTACTCTATCTGCAACTTGATTCTTCAATTCATCTGTCCAACCAGTACCTTTTAAACCAGTACCTTCAGCACCGGCTATTTGATAAGGTGCAAAAAATTCAATCCATAAAGTATGTTTACCTGGTGGTGCTAATGTGGGGTCAAGGGCGCTAGGCATCACCGCATAGATGGAAGGGTTAGCATCGGGAATCTCTCCTATGGTACATTTACTATGAGCCTGTTCAACGTGAGCCATTGAATCTGCAATTAAAATAGATCCAATGAGATACTCATCTTTGTGGTCATGGTGAGGAAAATGCAGAGGTTCGTCTAAAGCCAAATCTATTTTTAGGATTGTTTCGTTATTATTAATGATGCGGCGTTCTAACCTTTGTCGTAAATCAGGGTCAGCATCATCTACTTCACTGGTATCTATTAGTTGTAAAAATAGACGTTTAGCATCAATATTGGAAATAACCCCATATTTGGCACGATATTCTTCACCACCTGCAACCCTGACACCAACAGCTTTACCGTTATCAATTAATACTTTTTCTACCTGTTGGTCTGTTAAAATTGTCCCACCTTTACTAGTAACTAATTTAACTAATGCTTGGACTAACGCCCCAGTTCCCCCACGAGGTCTAGTCATACCGGGGTTATGACGCATAGCCATCATCATCACACCAATAGCTAGGTTTTTTTGTGAAGGTGGCGCACCGAGTTCTGAAGCTAGTCGAGAAAGTGGGGCTTTTAAGAATTCCTCATCAAACCATTCGTCCAGAATATCTTCAGCACTGTTTAGCATAGTGCGAATAAAATCCAAGCTTTTGGCTGGGGAACCGACTACCGAAAATAAATCTTTGAATTTTTGGACATTGTAGTTCCCAAAAATATCTATAAATGATTTTGGTGGGGCGTTAAACATGGGAACCATTGCACTAATTGCCCTTTGCCAGTAATCTATAAATTCGGCATATTTTTTAGCATCGCGTTCATTGTAACGGGCAATTTCTGCACAAGTTTTTTCCACTGATTTGTGAGCTAAAAAATATTTTCCATCAGGATGGGGACAAAAAACAACTGGGTCACAATCTAAATATTCTAAACCATATTTTTCTAATTCTAACTCTTCCACAACTGGTCCTAAATGAATAAATTCGTGGTCAATTGCACACAAGTTAAATTTAAATCCTGGGGCTTCTTTAGGTAAGCATTCTTCTGTTGTGGCTGCACCCCCGGGAACTGAACGTTTTTCTAGTAGCAGGACGCTATAGCCAGCTTTCAGCAAATAACCTGCACAAACTAGCCCGTTATGTCCTGCGCCAATAATGACAACATCATACTCTTGCATATTTGTAGTTGGGGAATGTAGTAATAACTATTATTATAAATTGTGATTTCCTAAAAATTTTGATACTTCTGAAAATTTAATTAGCATTGACTACACGTAAAACGGCATCAAAATTCAACTTTGTACTGAGAAGTTTAATTCTATAAAATGGCTGGATCTGCTTAGTAAGAAGTTATTTAGCAAGTTTTATCTCAGTTAATATAATTTCAGTTTCTACCAATTTTATGAGTTTTTGTCAAGCTGTTTGAGGTAAACTTAAGAATTAATTAACCACAGATAAACACAGATGTAGATAGGGTGTATGGGCGGGTTAACAGATATGAGCAACAATTAAGGATGTCTCAATGAACCCGCCCTTTATGACTCCAGAGTACACAGATCAATTTGTGTCTCATTCTATTTTAGTTATACTAATTAACGAATTCAATTTGTGATGCTGATATTTGCTTTACATTGGCTTCAATCAAGAGGATTATACTATCTTGTATAACTTGCATATCTATAATCCGAAATGCTATATCTTCCCACTTTAAGAAAGGTAGATTTGCTAGTTCTTTTACTTTCTGCATGAATGCTAAAATTAGTTCTACAGAAATTCCTTCTCCTTCAGTACAAGTGACACTTTCTAATAAGATGGGATGGGAATTAGTCCGGGGGCGAAAAGTCAATTTAGCACCTATTTTACATTTATATCAATTTGTTCAGATGCATCTAGTTTCTCTGATACTCTTCTTTCTGCTTCATGTGATACAAACTGTTCTTCTAAGCGTTGTTTGTCTGTCATCAAGTTTGGCGATCCTAAGTTCTCTATACTGGTTACTTTAAACTTTGGAGACTCAGGAACGTATCTACAGTAAGATATATGTAAATATGAGTATATCAGAAGAGGGGAAAAAGTTTTTTTCTGCCAATGACTCCCATGATAATTTTCTCGTTTTGTGGGTTGAGTAATTAATGCAGAGTTATATAGTTAATTTTAATTTTAGTTTTGTTGAATGAAGATATGAATTTATTCACGCAGAGGCGCTCCAGACGCAAAGAGTAAGAGTTTGAGATGAAACTGCTGGGATGTAGGTATAACCTTTTTTGTTTTTAGAACAGTAATACTACTTAAAAGAATTCGGTGTTTGTTAGACAACTATTTAAAGTCCTTATCCTAACCTGCTGAAAATGCAATAAGTTCTGATTACCTCAAAGATGTAAAATTTTTGTTAAATTCATCAAGCATCTAGAATTTGTCCTCTTTTTATAAGGTTCTCAGCATGACATCAAAAGCATCTTCCGCGCTTCCTAATTTTTGTACAGGAATTCAATATTTTGGTGAGGCGTTCCCAAATTTTGAAAAATATGGTATAATGCCAGCTATAGAGTCTGGCAAGAAGGCGATCGCAGATCCTACAGATCCCGCAGCCGTCTATCAAACTTTACTTGCTGCTGATGCTCTGCGCTACCTGACGCTGCAAGTTACAGCCAGTAAGGCATCTGGACACCCAGGCGGTTTTGCCAGTCAAGCAGAAGCTTATGCAGCCCTGGTGATGCTGGGTCATAAGAATATTATCACCGAAGTGGGACACCACGCCCCTGGATTCTATAGTGCCATGTTTTTGGATCGTTCCTTAGAAGACATGGGCATCTCTACAGTACAGCAATTGCGCGATCGCTTCCGAGAAAAGCACGGACTCTTAGGACACCTTTCCGGTTTTATCCCTGGTATTCTCGCACCGGCTGGACCTCTAGGACAAGGACAACACTTTGCTATGTCCGCCGCCTTGCTGCATCAAGATAAATTATTCCCCTTTACTGTGGGTGATGGTGGATTGGGTGAGCCTTATATTGTCAGTGCGATCGCCCACTTTAACACAGCTTATCCCAGCGTCACCAACTTCTTACCTGTCATGGTGTGGAATGGTTACAGCCAAGAACATCATAGTATGGTTTCCCTGAAAACCAACGCCGAAATGAAAGCCTACTGGCAAGGAAACGGTTTTGCGGAGGTTGTATTAGTCGATGCGAAAGACTTTGACGACCAAAACCAACCAGGGGATTATGTAGATAGTACCGTCTTTTCCTTCGAGCAGCGCCTAGCCTTCACCAAAGCCGTACTTTTAGGAATAGATAAAGCCGCCCATTCTGCCTTAAATGGACAGTTAACGGTATTCATTATTAAACAACTCAAAGGCGCAGGAGTTCACGCCCTGGGTTCCAAATCTCACAACCTTTATCCGAAAGATACCCTAGATGCGCCGCACATTATCAGTGCATTAAAAACCCGTGCTTTATCAGTAGAAGCTTGGGAATTAGTCCGCACAAATGCAGAACGCGCCGGAGGAGGTCCCGCAGCCAAAACAGTAGTCACAGAATTTGAATTACCATTAGCAGATTTAGGACAATTACCCTTAGAAGAATATACAGTAGGTGGAGATCCCAAAGTTGCCACAACCGCAATGGGTAAATTAGTGGGATATGTGGGTAAAAAAGATAGTAACTTCTTAGTCACCAACGCCGACGGAAACGCCGCATCAGGAATTGGTAACATTAATGAGACATTAAAAATCATTCACCCCACTACCGATGACACCTATCATCAAGCACCAAACGGACAAGTTTATGAACCATTGAGTGAAGATGCTTGTGCAGGTTTAGCGGCTGGTTTAGCGTTAATGGGTGCGAGAACATTATGGTGTTCTTATGAATCTTTTGCCATCAACGGTGTACCAATTTGGCAAACAGTCATCCAAGCAATGGCAGAATTGCGCCGTCAAACACCGTCTAGCATAACATTATTTACAGCCGGAGCATTAGAGCAAGGGCGCAACGGTTGGACACACCAACGCCCCGAAATTGAAGCTTACTTTGCGTCACTGATGCGGAATGGAAATGTCTTCCCATTATTTCCCCCTGATGCTAACAGTATCCAAGGCTGTTATGACTGGGCTTTGCAAACCAAGAATAAGGGAATTGTGATTACAGCCAGTAAGTCACCGTTACCAATTCGCACTACTTTAGAACAAACTCGGCAAGGGTTAGAAGATGGTGCAATCTTATTACAAGAAGTGGCAGGAGATAAACAAGTTGTGTTTGCAGTCATTGGCGATATGACATTAATTCCTGTGTTTGAAGCGGCGGCTTTCTTAGAAACAGAAGGTATTGGAGTGAAGATAATTTCTATTATCAATCCTCGCCGTTTGTATCGTCCTAATGATACAGCTTGGGAAACTTGTTCAGAAGCCGATGGCAATTTTATGGATGATGCCAAATTTGCCGAATTGTTTGATGGAAGTGCCTTAATTGGTGTAACTGGTGGTGCTGCGGCGATGCTGGAACCAATTATGTTACGCAGTAATTGCAAGCGTGATACTTTCGCCTGGAAGCGTGGGGAAACTACCGCCAGTGCTGGTGAGTTGATGGCGTTTAATGGCTTGACTGCTGAGGCGTTGACTAAGCGGGCTATTGAATTAGTGCATTAACATAATATTTCCATGTAGGGTGTGTTAGCGACAGCGTAACGCACCTCAACAATAATAATGGTGCGTTACGGATTTCATCCTAACGCACCCTACTAGCTACATCCTAATTGTATGAAATGATCAATATAGATATTAAATTTAAATAATTTCAATATCTCTCACTACATCTAACAATATTTGTAGAAAATCATCAGATTCTGACAATTTACCTATAAATCTTACATCTGAAAGACTTTCTATTTCTATCAATCCTTTTGGTGTTTTAAGCCTGAGCTTGATTTCATGTTCATAGGTATCATACTCATAATCTAAAGGCGTTGTTTTCCAAACTATAAAAACGTTGTCTTTTCCAGGAAATTTATTGTAAACATTACTATAAATAAAAGTTTCAGAAGATTTATAAATTAATATAGAGTCATATCCTGAACCACCCACAGCATGAGGATTTTTGGCGAAACATTCCAGTCCTTTAAAAGTTCCATTATCAACAATACTCACAGAGCCATCTGTTTTTGCTATTACTCTATAATTAGCAGGAATTTTTAAACGAATACCAAACTGTTGTAATTCAATGCTTCTACTAAGTTGAGAAGGATATTCTGCTTCAATACCGCAATTAACAAAATCAGAGATTTCAGCTTTTACAGGAAAATTAATAAACTTAGTGATTAAACAAGATAGAAAAACAGTAGAAAGAATTATTTTTTTTTGGTTATTCTTTTTATTAGACATGGGTTTTTATGTAGGACATGAGAAGATATAAAATTATTTTTGGTTGTAATTGAAAATGAATTGAGAAAAATACTATTTATTCCTTGGGTTCTTTTTCTTCAATATACCAGCGAAAAAGATTTTCTTGGTTTTCAAAATTATTGGATGTAACGACGGATAAAATTTCTCCGTAGGCACTTTCAAACTGAAAATAGCAAAGACCTAAACCAGAACCAGAACAATCTGCTATTTCGTCATAACCTTTGTTAATAAAATATTTTAAAAAACTTCTTCTTTCAGGATTCCTAAAATTATCTTGATTAAATATTGCTTGCCAACCTGCTTCTAATAACATCTCCCTAGCTTTTGAATAAGGCATACCTTGTTTAAGTTTTGGTAACTCTTGCCTTACACAATGTTGTGAATTTGTATCTATTTTGGTTATTTGTGCAATTGCTTTACTAGCAATTCGAGGGATACCACTACATATAATTAAACTGCTGATACTAATTCCACTGACAACTACTAAATTTATTAATTTAATTTTCATTAATTACATTTGCAAGTACAACTCTCTTAATGATTATATAATCCCATGCTTTGCCTATGCAAATTTTATACATAGGAATACTCTATGCTTTCACTTCATTTAATTGTTTTGACTCTATCGATTTCATCTCTCAGGGTGTAATATGTAGGGTGGGTTAGCGATCGCCTAACCCACCAAAGCAATAACCTAAGTGTAAATAGTGGCTGAAGTTGCAAAACAGTCCGTCGAACTATTTTAACTAATTTCAATAGGTGAGATATTTTTCCATTCTTCAGACTCATTTTTTGCACACCAAAGATCAAATTTCTGCTGAAGATTTAACCAAAGTTCCGGCGTAGTTTGAAAAGCATTTGCTAACCGCAAAGCAATATTAGGTGTTACACTTGCACGTTCATTCACAATTTCCGAAACCGTTTTTCGAGACACACCCAAAATATTAGCAAGTTCTGTCACCGTTATATTTAAAGGTTCTAAATATTGACGTTTAATCAAAGCACCAGGATGTCTAGGTTTTCTGTTAGTATTCATGTTCATAATCCTAATGATAATCCTCGTAATTTACGTCGTAAGCATCCCCATCTTCAAAAACAAAAGTTAAACGCCAATTACCAGAAACTGTAACTGAATATTCACCTTTCCTATTCCTTATTAATTGATGAAACTTAGAGCCAGGAAAATTCATATCCTCAGCTACAGATGCAGCATCTAGTCTATCTAATAAATCTAACAGTTTTTCAGCATGATTTGGATTAACCCCACTTCTATTATCATCTTCAAACAGCTTTCTTAACCCCTTATGCTTGAAATTTCTGATCATAATTACAATAACAATTATTATTGTAACCCATAGGGTTACACCTGTCAATCCGCAATATACGCTAAATTTGGTAATTTTGAAAACTTATTGATTAGGATTTACAATATTTTACAAATAATCATCACCGTTATCATGGCAGAAAATGACAAAAACTGCCATAATATAGAAAAGCAGATTCACCAAACTAACCATTATGAAAAGTATGAATATTTCCTTACCTGATACTATGCGAACTTATATAGAAGAACAGGTAGCTCAAGGTGCTTACAGCAGCGTCAGTGAATATTTTCGGGAATTAGTGCGACAAGACCAAAAACAGAAAGCAAATGAACGTCTACAAACCATCCTCTTAGAAGGATTAAACTCTGGAAATGCAACAGAAATGACTGCTCAAGATTGGGAAGATATCCGTCAAACAGTCAGTGAAAGAATTAACAAACGTCAAAGCGCAAATTAGCAGTGATGTATTAAATTTAAAAAAGACCTCCAAAAAAAACGCTATGAAATTTCAAGTAATTTTCACTTATGATTCAGAATATCTAGGTTACGTTGCTGAAGTACCAGAACTTCCTGGTTGTGTCAGTCAAGGTAAAACCTTAGATGAAGCAATTGAAAATATCAAAGATGCAATAAAAGGCTATCTTCACGTATTAGAAAAACATGGTAAACCGTATGTACCTAAAGAGTCTCAATCTTTTGTAGGAGAAGTATTAGTATAAATGGGACGTTTATCCAATATTTCCGGTAAACAAACAGTCAAAATTTTTGAAAAATTTGGCTATGCTGTAGATCATCAAACCGGAAGTCATATCATACTTTGGCACGAATCAAAACCCATTTTATCAGTTCCCAATCATAAAGAACTAGCACCAGGGTTACTCAGAAGTTTAATTAGACAAGCAGAAATTACAGTAGATGAATTTTTAGGAAATAAGTAATACCTTTAGTGGGTAATCGCGTAACCCACCAAAGCTATAACCTAAGCTAAAATGGTGGGTTAGGTTGCAAACAAAAATCTTCACGTTGAACAGATTATTCTCTCTCTGCGCCTAACCCACCCTACATCCTTTGTGTCTTTAGGTTGCAAAGGTCAATCATTATGTTTACCAGATTATCCGGTGCGCCTCAGTTATAATAAAATAATACCGAAAATTTTACTCAATATAGGAGTTAATAATGGTAACAAAAATTGAAGAAATATATAGAGATATTGATACTTTACCAGAAGAAGCTCAAAGCTTACTACTTGATTTTATTCAGTTACTCAAAAAGCGTTACCAACAAACAGAAAATCAACACATAGAAAATGAGAAAACTTTCTCATCTACCCAAAAGCCAAAACCACATCCACTAGACACATTTATAGAAACACATGGTGTTTGGGAAGATGAACGCACAGCAGAAGAAATAGTCAAAGAGATTTATGATAGTCGGACTATTTCTAACTACGATATTAGCTTATGACTTATTTATTAGATACTGACACTTGCATTTACTGGATTAAAAACATTAATTCCGTCAGAAATAAAATTCAACAAATAGGATGGGAGCAAATTTGTATTTGCAACATCACCGTTGCGGAATTATATTTTGGTGCTTATAATTCTCAACGAGTAGTAGAAAATTTAACTCGTGCAGAAAACTTTATTAGAGATGTTGAGGTTATAGCTTTAGATAATCAGGCTGTAAAAAAGTTTGGAGAATTAAAAGCTGAACTTAGAAAAACAGGACAACCAGTAGCAGATTTCGATTTACTAATTGCTAGTGTTTCACTGACGAGAAACTATATTTTAGTAACTAATAACACTCGTCATTATAGCCGAATTTCCGAGCTAAAATTAGAAAACTGGATTTCATCTTAAAAAAGTTACTACTAGACTAAAAATATCAAAATAATATATACTACTGATAGTATGACTTTGGGTAGGATATGGCTAAAATCTCAATTTCATTGCCAGATGAACTACTAAATTACATTGACCAAAAAGTTGAAAACCGTAGTGCATTGATTGAAAATCTCTTGAAACAATGGCAAGAAAAACAACAAGATGAAGCACTAGCGGCCGCTTGCGCCTTGGTTGATGAATTAGAATTAGGTTGGGAAAGTGAATGGCAAAATATAGCGATTACCGAATGGGAAGCATCTGGATAGTAACATTTGATCCCTCTGTAGGTACAGAAATTCAAAAAACTCGTCCAGCACTCATAGTTTCTGGGACTTTGTTTAACAACCAACGCAGCAAAGTCACAGTTTTACCTTTTACTTCCGCCAAACCTAATAATCCTCGTATTTCACCTGCGGTAGTTGAAGTACCTTCATCATCACAAAATGGACTTTCTGTAGAGAGTCTTTTGATATGCGTTGAACCGATGACATTTGACAAAATTCGTTTAACTCAACAATTAGGTGAATTAGAAGCAGAATTATTAGAAAAAACCCAAAATATTCTGCGTCGGTATCTAAGTTTAAATAACAATTAATTGTCTTATGTTACGCAGTAATTGTCAGCGTTCGATTATTTTTGATGCTTGGGTTATGTTACAATTGCGTACATATTTAAGCATACATCTATGGAGGACACAGAGAAAAATGGATTTTTTTAATCAAGAGGTAGAATTAAAATCAGATATAGGAATGGACTATATGTCACTGCACAACTACCTCCAATCTGGAAACTGGGAATACGCGGATAAGGAAACATATAGGGTCATGTTAGCAGTTGCAAAACGGGAAATAAAAGGTGATTTAGATGTTAAGAGTATTGATAGCTTTCCCTGTCGAGACCTCTGCACTATTGACAAGTTGTGGGTAAAATACAGTAACGGTAAGTTTGGTTTTTCTGTACAAAAACGGATTTATCAAGGATTAGGGGGAACTAGAAATTATGATAGAAAAATTTGGTACGCTTGGGCTGATAAGGTAGTCTGGAAAACAGCAAGCAGTTGGTTATACACTAAAAGATTTTACCCAGCTATGAATTTTACTTATGATATGGAAGCACCAGAAGGTCACCTCCCAACACCTAGAGTCTATCAACATTGGGCTTCGACGATTTGGTTTGAGGAGGCGGCAAAAGGTTTAAGCCTATTCTCTCGCGTCGAGACTTGTAAACTGTAACATTTAAAGGTGACAGAAAATTATTAAATCTGAATCAGTGAGTAGGTTGGGTTGACGCAAGGAAACCCAACACCAACCAACTTAATATTTATCAACATAGGAATTAATGATGGTAATAAAAATTGAAGAAATGTATAGAGATATCGATACTTTACCAGAAGAAGCTCAAAGCTTACTACTTGATTTTATTCAGTTACTCAAAAAGCGTTACCCACAAACAGAATTAGAAAATCATACTTCTATTTCTCCTCACCAAACCTTAGAATCTTTATCTGAGCTTGACCCCTGGACACAAAGCCTAATAGGTGTAATTCGCTTAGAATCACAAAATCCAGAAGAAAGTTATGTTAATTACCTAGAGGAGAAATATAGTTGAAACGGGTATTATTTGACAGCGATGTTTTGCTGGATATTTTAGCAGAGCGTCAACCGTTTATTATCGCCTCAGCGCAAGCATTAAATACAGTCATAACAAAACAGGTGCAAGGCTTTGTTTCAGGACACGGTGTTACTAATATTTTCTATATTTTACGTCGCCAAATCGGTAGCGAAGCAGCACGTAAATTAATAGAAACCTTATTGCAACACATTCAAATTGCCAGCGTTACAGATGAAGTAATTCACCAAGCTTTGCATAGTCCAATTAAAGATTTTGAAGATGCGGTGACAAGTGCAGCAGCAATGGCTGCAAGTTTAGAAATAATTGTGACACGAAATACATCCGATTTTGTAGCTTCTTCAGTCCCAGCAGTGTTACCAGAAGAGTTCTTAAAAATGCTTTCTGATTAAGTTAGTATAAATAAAGGTATGACTACACAGGCAAATAGTGGCTGAGGTTGCACGTCGCCAAATTGGTAGCGAAGCCGCACGTAAATTGATATAAACCTATTTTTTATACACCTCTCGCCGATGCTTACATTGAATGAGTAAAATAATTAATTCTTCATCTTGAATTTCATAACGTAAGCGATAGTCTCCAATTCTAATTCGATATTCATTTTCATAACCTTTCAGTTTTACTACTCCATTAGGACGAGGTTCGTCTGCAAGCTGGCCAATCTTTTCATATACACGCTCTTTGAGATTATTAGGAAGATTATCTAATTGTTTTTGAATAGATTTAGTTATAATAATTTGGTACGTCATAGTATTTATTTACGCTGATTGCTTAGATACTGCTCAAAAGTAGTATATTCACCATTGGCGTATTCATCACGTACTAACTGAATCTCTCTTGCAGTTGCTTCATCTTCTTCCCAACTTTCTTCTTCAGCTTCAGCAATAGCTTGATCAAGAATCTCCCAAAGTAGCTTTTTTTCTGATAGATTTAGCGCACTTAAGGAGTTAATGAGTAACTCCATAGGAATGAATAAATTTAGTCCTGCTTGTGACATCGCTTTGATTATCCTAATGTCTATTTTTATATTTTATCAGATAACTATTAGGCGATCGCACAAAATCGTGTTTTTGAATAGATTAAGTTATAGTATTTAGGCTGAGTTAGCGATCGCATAACCCACTAAACCAATAAACCAAGTGTAAATAGTGGGTGAGGTTGCAAAAACGGAAATATTAAATTAAAGTTGCTTTTAAAGAAATATGGACGCAGAGCAAAAAGCAGTTATATCACCAGTCAATTTACAATCGCAAGCAGACGCAGAACTAGAACTCAAGCTGCGGGAACTCAAGTTTAGACAAGAACTCAGAAAAGACTGGATTTTATTTATTGTACGGGATGTTGTTATTTTTTCTGTGGCGATCGCCTTCGTGTTTACAATGTGCGGCTATTCATTTTTCATTCTCATTTACCGCTAATTTAAAAATTATAACCGATACCCAGGAATAAACCAACATCAGTACTATCCAAAAATGTGGCATTCACAGTACCTGTGGCGGTAAAGCGGTTCGCTAAAGGTAAATCCACACCACCAGTTAACAAGAAACCAAAATCAGAATCGCCCCCACTTCCAAAAGCTACACCACCACCTAAAAAAGGAGATATGGATAACTGCTCTCCACCCAAAGGATCTGCGGAACGGGGAGCAAAATCTAAAGTTATCGGCACTAAAAACAGAGTATCACCCCCAAATACCACCGATGGGCGCACCGAAATAGTATTTGTCAGCCCAATTTTGCTGATGAGTGCATAGTTACTTTCGCTGAGAGTAGAATCGCCAGCTATACCAATATTACCAGCAACACCCACATAACTAGAGCCACCACGAGTAGTTGTACCAGCCGCAATACCAGGAGTAGTTTCTGCTGGTGGTTCCTGAGTTACTCCCAGATTAGGTGGTATCAGGACTTCATTAATTACATGGATGACACCATTACTGGCTTGTACGTTGGGCTGAATCACATTCGCATCGTTCACCGCAATTTGATTTGTCGCTCTGTCTACCTGAATATTTACAGGTACATCCTCAAAAGTTCTCAATTCTCCATCTGAGAGTTGATTAGCAGTTACCTCCCCAGGAACCACATGATATCTCAAAATTTTAATCAATAATTCTCTGTTTTCCGGTTGCTGTAACTCCTCTAAAGTCCCCGCCGGTAAAGCAGCAAACGCCGCATCTGTGGGCGCAAACACTGTATAAGGGCCTGGTTGTTGCAGAATACCTGCTAAACCTGCTGTCTGCAATAAAGAAGTCAAACTTCTAAAAGATTCACTCGATGCAGCAATAGAAACAATATCTTGAGCCGTGGAAGTCTGTTGAGCAGCCCCAACTATATAATTATTCGCCGCAACATTGCTAGTCAGGGCTGGCATTTGTCCCTGTCTGACTAAAGCTTGATACAAAATAGCCGATGCTTCGGCGCGAGTTAAAGGATCTAACGGGTTCAGTCGGCTGACATTGGGATAATTGACAACAATATTGGCTTGTGTGGCTGCTGCGACATTATCCAATGCATACCTTGGTATTGCTGAAGCATCTGTGTAGTAAGTATTCACTACACCTAATGAATTATCGCTGGTTTGCAAACCCAAACCAGTTGTTAAAGCAACTATGGCCTCAACTTTGCGAATTTGCTGATTTGGGAGAAATAAGTTTCCCGGATAACCTGACATAAATCCCGTTTCGTAGGCTTCTTTAATTGCCGAACTTGCCCAGAAGCCAGCCGGAACATCTCTAAAACCTTGTGAACTTATTTGTCGCATCGGTTGTTGATTAAAAGCACTTTGAATCATGGCTGCAAATTCAGCCCGACTCACAGGTTGATTCGGCCTAAATGTGCCATCAGGAAAACCAGATATGATATTTCTGGTCGCTAAAGCTTTAATAAATGGACTTGCCCAATAATCTGAACTAATGTCAGACAAATTAGCCGCTAAAGCAGGCGAGGTATTAATAGGAATGCTACTTTGACCAGAAACTATTATGGGATTGATTGTGGCAAATGTCACTCCCAATGCTAATAAACTTGTACTTGCTGATGTCCAACGCCAGAATCTAATCATGAAAATATCCTCCAATAAAAATTGCCAATTATTTTATGTAAATCTGAGTAGATAAGGATAGACAATTAGGCATTTAATCGGCATTTTGCCAACATCAATGAAAAGGGCTAATATCACTAAACTCATACAGTATGGGAGCTAAATATGATTAAAATCAATGATTTCCCATAAAGTTACTCTAAATCCTCTCAGATTTCACTCAATTACACAACTAGCTTAAGGTCAAAGTCTGATTTTATTTCTCTTCCTTTAGATAGTTGACCATGATCAAAAAGTATTATGTTTAAAAATTAGCCACCATTAATCAAGTGTTTTTATTTAGAAGATTTTTTTTAGGGTTATTCATAATTGGTTTTTTACTATTAAAAGCTGGTTTTTTTTAAATTTAAACAGGACTTATGCAAAATTAGGAAAAAACGAACCACGTAAAGCCTTCGGCATAGCTTCGCTTACCGCGAAGCGTCTCCCCTTGGGAGAAGGACACGTTCGCGCTAGCGTCTCCCTTTGGGAGAAGGACACAAAGGAAAGAGGGTTTGAGAGAGTTCTTGCGTAAGTCCTATAAATAACAAAATATTTTGACCACAATAATGGCTAATATAGCAATTTGTTTAATTTGTCAAACTTTACTGGCTTCATTGTGTGATGTCATCAAGTACACAACATTCTGGCTGCTCTAGTGGGAAAATATTTTGATACAAGACACAATTTCCGGTAAGCTAATGACGAGGCTCAGTTTATACTTACTCAACTCTGAGGGGTTGTTTGCTATGTCTTGCAATTTGGATCACATCCTTATATAAGTCCAAAAATTCAGTCTTAAGGGCGGTAATGCAAACCAAAAAAAAATTAGATGAATTATGGATTGTACGCTGTTTAGCCGCAGTGTTACTCTTTGGTCAAGTTCTGTTGCATTTACTCCAAGGCAAAACTTACTACCGGAAAATTTTGCAACATATGGTGACAGCAGGGCCGGCTTCGGTGTCTCCAGTTATCCTTGTCAGTGGGTTTGCGGGGATGATTTTTACTATTCAAACTGCTAGAGAATTAGTCAGATTTGGGGCGCTAGATGCTGTCGGAGGTGCTTTTGCTTTGGCTTTTTGCAGAGAATTAGCGCCACTTTTGACAGCTAGTATTATTGCGGGACAAGTGGGTTCTGCTTTTGCAGCAGAAATAGGTGCTATGCGAGTTACAGAACAAATTGATGCACTTTATATGCTGAAAACTAATCCTATTGATTACTTGGTGCTTCCTAGGGTAATTGCTTGCATTTTGATGATGCCAATTATGATGGTTTTTGCTTTAATTGTCGGCATCAGTGGCGGGGTTTTTGCTGCATCACAATTTTACAATGTTGATCCGGAAGCATTTTTAGAATCTGTGAGAAGTTTTTTACAACTATCAGATTTATTTATGGTTTTAGTAAAAGGGCTGATTTTTGGAGCTATCGTTGCTATCAATGGCTGTAGTTGGGGACTCACTACCAAAGGGGGCGCAAAAGAAGTGGGAGAATCAGCAACTACCGCAGTTGTCACTACTTGGGTATTAATTTTTATGATGGACTTTTTTCTCTCTTTGTTGATGTTCGAGAAGCCTATAGTTTAACTAATGTGTAAAATTAGGGGTGAATGTGCTAAATAATAAATGTTCTAACCAGGGTTTTATCCGCTATGTGTAATCATTTACGACGAAGCTGTCATCTGAAAATATAATTAATTATATTGTAAAAAAAATATCAAATTATACTTAAAATCTTTTATTTTGTAGCAATTAGTTCAATTAAACAAAAATGGCAAATATGACTATTTAACGCGCAATCAATAAATTTGATTGCTATATTGTACTAAATAAGGAGTGCGGATTTAATAAAGTAGATAACCTCACCCCCCATCCCTATCTTTACCCAGCAGGGGGAGACTTTGGGAAGGTCAAAAACGGTGTGAGGTGAAAAACTAGGTTTGCACGTTATTTAATTCACATTTATAAGTAGTTTGATGAGGATGGACAAAGCTGTGCGTGATGATTTACATGGCTTAGATATTAGTCTGAAAGAGTTGCGAAAATTGACTAATTTACCTGTGAAAGATGAGCTTATTATTATTACCAATCCTTTGAAAAAAGTCGGTAAAATGATTGTAGCTAAAGTTAAGGGGTCTGAGGGAGCTACTGTGGTTTTTCTGAGTTGTTCTATATTTGTTTTTAGTTATTTGCTTTTTGATATAATTATTAAAGTGTTTGCTAGATGGATGACGATTCCTAGTTGGTTATTGTTAATAATATTAGGTTTTTGGGGTGCAGGTGTCACACAGATTACTTTGTATTTATTATGGTGGAAAAAACTCAAAATAATTAATCAAAATATGACAAATTCTTTAGAAATACTTTTAAATGATGTTGATAGATATAATGCGGTGATCAAAGCTATAGATATCAATGATCAAATAGAAGCTGCGGGTAATCCAGGAGTAGTTATTCAAGAAAGAGAAAGAGTGATCGAAGCTCTGAAACTCACAAGAAACGATTTAATTCGGGCTTTGAAAACGGAAAGAATTTTAAGAGAAAATAAGCATTTTATTCTCAAGAATACAGAGCTATTTGCGAATAATTTAGCGACTTTAACTGCAATGCAAGTCACGGAAGAAGCTACGGAGCATGGTAGGTTACTCAATGAAGCATTGCAAATTGCCTTAGATGTGCAAATTGAAATGAAAAGGCTGCAAACCCAAGGCTAAAACCAATGTCATCGCTTTTTCGGTGAAGTCAAGCAGGACTGCAATCAACGGTCTAACATAAAGAGGTGTGAATTTAGCGATCGCCTACAGGTATAGACTAGGTATGGACTGGAAAGAAATTAGAGGTAACTGGGTACTGATTCCCCCCAAACCCATCGGGATCATCCATTTTCTGGGAGGTGCATTTGTGGCTACTGCACCCCATTTGACTTATCGCTGGTTACTCGAACAACTGGCGAACAAAGGATATGTTATAATTGCTACACCATTTCTGAATACATTGGATCATATTGCGATCGCTAAAACTGTGCTGCTGAACTTTGAACGCACCATAGAACGATTACAAGACTCTGGGACATTACGCCAGCTTTATCTCCCTACTTATGGACTAGGGCATAGTATGGGTTGTAAACTGCACTTGCTCATTGGGAGTCTTCTACCTGTAGAACGTGCCGGAAATATTTTAATTTCCTTCAACAACTACGCCGCCAAGGAGGCTATCCCCTTAGTAGAACAGTTAAATTCTACTTTCTTGGTTGAGTTTACACCCTCGCCATTAGAAACCAACCAGATGATACAGGAAAGTTACAATATCCGGCGGAATTTATTAATAAAATTTACCAATGATACTATTGATCAATCAACGCCTTTAACTAAAATCTTACAAGCACGCTTTTCGGAGATGGTGACAGCACAAACCCTACCAGGCACTCACACGACACCTTTAGGTCAAGATATCAAATGGCAACCAGGAGCATCTTTTACCCCCTTAGACGCTTTAGGGCAATGGTTTAGACAAGAAGTTTATCGCGATTTGAACCAGCTAAAACGCGCCATTCTCTTATGGCTAAATCCGTTGTCACCTCCCTAATATGGGAGAAATATTCCCAAAATATGCTGTTGATTAGCTTTTTAATAATTGCTGAGAAATATTTATCAATCCAGAATACTAATCTGTAAAATTCCGCATATTTTGATTTTTAATTAATTTTTTAATTAGCGCTTTCTATGTTTCAAATCCTGGTAATTGATGATGATATTTCTATACAAACTCTCTTGAAGCGGATGTTAGAAAAACAGGGCTATAAGGTAGTTGCGGCGAGTAATGGAGAAGAAGGAATTGCTCAGGCGATCGCTTACCAACCCGCTTTGGTTATTTGTGATTGGATTATGCCAGGATTGAATGGATTAGAAGTCTGTAAGCGCATGAAAACAGACCCCAATTTATCCACTACTTTCTTTATATTTTTAACATCTTTAGATTCCATCGCTGATCGTGTCAAAGGGTTGGATGCTGGTGCGGATGATTTTATCTCCAAACCTATTGAGCAAAATGAATTGAAAGCAAGAGTCAGAGCCGGATTGCGCTTGCATCAGTTAAGTCAGGATTTACACACCCAAAAACTGCTCTTAGAAACAGAATTAGCAGAAGCCGCAGAATATGTGCGATCGCTTCTACCTTTACCAAGCACCGAACCCTTCTGCATCAATTCTCGATTCATTCCTTCCCGACAACTCGGCGGCGATTGTTTCGATTACTACTGGCTAGATTCTGACTATCTCGCTATATACCTACTAGATACAGCAGGACATGGACTCAAAGCCGCCCTCCCCTCAATTTCCGTCCTCAACCTGTTACGTTCCCGCGCCTTAAAAGGTTTGAATTACTATCAGCCTAGCGCTGTACTCAAAGCTTTAAATCAAACCTTTCAGATGAACTACCAAAATGACAAATATTTTACTATTTGGTATGGAGTTTATAACCGAGTTAACCGACAATTAATTTATGCCAGTGCTGGACATCCACCCGCAATATTAGTATCAGGAACATCTCCCAAAAAGACTGATGTTCAACTATTGAGAACTCCTGGTATGCCAGTGGGAATGTTTCCCGACGCAAAATATGTTGATGCCTATTGTAAGATTGAAAAATCTAGTAGTCTTTATATTTTTAGTGATGGTGCTTACGAAATCACCAAATCAGATGGCACACTTTGGAGTTTAGAAGCTTTCATTCAAGTACTTGTTAGCTTACAACATACTATTGACCGCCAACTCGAACAGGTATTGAATTATCTCATTGCTGTGAACTCCAAAGAGGCTTTTGATGATGATTTATCGATTTTACAAATTAATTTTGATTAATACTTTGCAGATAGTAAAGCCTGATTAAACTCATCTTGATTAGCAAATATCTCAAATACTTTATCCATACCTGTTAATTCCAATAATATTCTGACTTGTTCATTAATAGAACAGAGAACTAGCCTAGTCTCTGCTGCCCGTAAGGTTTTGAACGCTAATACCAAAGCCCCCAAGGCAGAACTATCCATAAAAGAAACATCTTGACAATCAACTAACACTATTTTTGCATCACTTTCTAGAAGATGAGTAATATGTTGGCGTAGCTCTTCTGTGCTTGTAGTATTGACAATTCCACTGAGTTTCACAACTTTGACTTGTTGATTCATAATACTTATGCCCGGATTGTTTTAAAAAAAATGTAATGATTTTGTTAGTATTATATACCAATAGGCATGATTTGGAAAAACCTGGCAAAATCACACACAAATTATTCAATGATTAGTGGCATATCATAAATCCTTGTTTATCAATAAAAAAGTATCCAAAATTTCACTTTACCAAAATTATAAATATTACCTAATCTCAAATTTAATAAAAGAAAAGTTTTGGGCGAATATAATATGGCTACGCCACGCCAAGGGCGAACGCTGCTACACAAGCAAAGTCCACCTGCGTGGACTAATGAGATATTAACCCGCGCAGGCGGGTTTCGTCTGTGTAGCTGCGACTTCTAGTCGCCAAGTTAGTCTTCTCTGAAAGAGAACAGGAAAGAGCAGAGGTAGTGAAAGCTTGGAAAAACTTGTCAAAGAAACAATATTGGTATAAACGTTTTACTATAAAAATTAGCTAAATTAGGCTTAACTTTTGCTGAATATACTGAGTCTATTTTGTCTGGAAGCTAAATATTAAAAAGGTTCATTTATTTAATAGTTCTTAGTGCAGATTATTCCAAATAATTAATGATTATATCTTCTGGTAGAAGAAAAACAAGATAGAAATTAATAAATTATTTATAAACCTTTTGTGAATTTAAACTATGAACCTACTTGCTTGGATAATTCTGGGTTTAATTGCCGGAGCTATTGCTAAAGCTATTTACCCTGGTCGTCAGGGCGGCGGAATTCTGACAACGATGATCTTGGGTATTATCGGTGCTTTAATTGGGGGAACTATTGTGACTCTCCTAGAAACAGGAAGATTACAACTGACTGCGGCAAGTCTGAGTATTCCTGGTCTAATAGTCGCGATCATTGGTGCAGTAATTGCCATCTTTTTATGGGGCTTGCTAACTGGTAGTACCAGTCATTAGTCCGAAAGTCAAGATAATCATCGTGAGAGCCAAGTTATGAGGAGCAAACATAAAATACTCCACTTTTTTACAAGTGGAGTTGTGAACAAATATGAGAGATTTTTTTATTTAACTAATTAGCTAAACATTCACCTTAGCCTTTGACCAAACGCCGTTTTCGTCTTCATCAAACTGCTGATGAACAGCTTCCCAAGCTGCTTGTTCAGCTGTGAACTCGTCACTTGTCTGATTTAAAACCGCATTATAACGATCCATGAATGTACGTTGAGCTTCTTCAGAAAGATGAGAGCGAACTTCCACAGACAAATCTTCTGGACTGTTACATGGACCAGAACAAGGATGAGTCAATGTTTTATCAGTTGTGTGAATTTCTTCACCACCAGAACTTTCGATCAGCAATTGAAATTCGCCCAGGCGATCGCTCGGCACTTCTGCCATTAACATAAACTCGCCAGCTTGTAAGCGTGTTTGATAAACTGCGGCTTTATCTTCAGGCATTCCCCAAGCAGTTAAAGCCGATACGAGTCCAGCGCCAGCGCTCCCGGCGATCGCACCACTAGCAGCACCGAGCAACAACGCACCAATCGGGCCTGCTGCCACAATCGGACCAACAAAAGGAACGAACAGTACACCCACACCAGTCAGCAAGCTGAGAAACGAACCAAATAAGGAACCAAAAATTGCTCCTGTTCTCAAGCCTCCCAGAATCACATCTTTCTTGGTAATGAAACCAGAAATTCGCGTTTCTGACTGGAAATTTTTGCCCATGATCGAAATATGATCTCTAGGCACACCCCTATCGAGTAAACGTCGAATCACCTGATCAATCTGCTTTTGTTCCTTAAATACAGCTGATATGGTACGTTCTGCTTGATAAACTTCTGGCACTTTATACTCCTTAAAACTTATTTTTGCAATAGATATTGAGTGAAATTAAATATCCGTTATCTGGAAACCATAAATTGCATAGGTAGATGTAGGAAGATTGATTCTCAGACACCAACTTGAAAGAACCAACCCTCCTTGACTTCACAGGTTATTTACAGGTTATTTACCCAGTTCTACACGCCCACAGGAGTTTTAGTTTCTCCGGCTGGTTGCACACCGTTAGGTTCTAACGCTTCTCCTTCAATGAACGAGCGCAACATCCAGGCCATCTCTTCATGCTCTTCCATGATTCCAGTTAAAAAGTCAGCAGTTCCCTCATCATGAAACTGCTCACTGCACTGATCCACATGATCCCGCAAATTCCGAATCACCTGCTCGTGATTTTCTCCCAGTTGAGCTACCATTCCTGTTGCTAAGGGGACATCACCGCTATGTTCTTTGAGCGTAGCAATCTTGAGAAAGCCCTCCATTGTACCCAGTGGGAAACCGCCCAAAGCGCGAATCCGTTCCGCTAAAGCATCAATACTTTCAGTGAGTTTTTCATACTGTTCTTCCCAAAGTTCATGCAAACTGCGGAACTGAGGGCCGACAACATCCCAATGGTACTTTTTGGTTTTTACGAGCAAAACGTAGGCATCTGCTAAATCTTGATTCAACAGATTCATCACACCTTGACGCTGCTCTTCTGTCAAACCAATATTAATTGTACGCATTGTTTTCCATCCCTAAGCTAACCTATGTATAAATTCTCCACAATCTGGGCATCATAAACATCAACCATAGGAAAGATCATCTCAGCATAATGAATTACAACTTAAGGTTAGTTTTATCTCTACCTCCTAACCGATAAAGCCAATTAAGTTTATAAGTTATTTACCTGCAAATATTTGGAAATTTAACCTGATGCTAGCTGTTTCTTAATCTAGCTCGTATAAATTGAGAGAATTGTAGCCAGCCTAATACTGATAACAAAGTATGCTTTATTGGAAAATTAATACTTAGATTTACCATACCCTCCCCCTACTAAGTAGATATTTGCAGTTGAAATGGTTGTTTAGATATTCCTGATGCTTTCCGTTCTTCCGAACATGACCCGGTGATTATCGGGCGGAATTTGAACAGCGTCGATGATGTAATTAACACCCCTCCTAGTAACATGGTAACTACCAGTACAGTTCGCTTTTCCCAATTCAATGCTTCGCTGAACCGCAACGCTGATGGTCAATTAGTCACCGATTTGTCTACTCCAGACAATGCTCAAGCCAAAGCTGTGGCAGAAATCATTCGGCGCAACACCCCAGATGTGCTATTGATTAATGAATTTGATTACTTTGGCGCTAATCCCACTGAGGCTGTTGAACTATTTCTGCAAAATTACCTTGCAATCAGCCAAAACGGTGCAAATCCAGTGGAGTATCCCTACTTTTACATTGCACCCTCTAATACAGGTATTGCTTCTGGGTTTGATTTAAACAACAACGGCACAGTTGTCACCACCCCAGGCGCACCGGGATATGGTGATGATGCTTTTGGCTTTGGAAATTTTCCTGGTCAGTTCGGGATGTTGTTGCTGTCCAAGTACGAAATTGACACAGCCAACGTTCGCACCTTCCAAAACTTTCTCTGGAAGGATATGCCGGATTCTTTACTACCTACGATTGCCACTCCTGATTCTGCCACTCCTTGGTATTCAGCCGAGGAACAAGAAGTATTGCGGCTTTCTTCCAAGAGTCACTGGGATGTCCCCATTAAGGTGAACGGCGAAATTATTCACGTCCTCGCCAGTCATCCTACACCACCTGTATTTGATGGCGCAGAAGACCGCAACGGTAAACGCAACCATGATGAGATTCGCCTGTGGTCAGACTATATCAGCCCTGGAAAAGGCAATTACATCTATGATGATCAGGGACAATTGGGTGGTTTAAATCCTGGTTCCCGCTTTGTGATTATGGGCGACCAAAACGCCGATCCTTTTGATGGGGATAGTTTTGATAATGCCATTCTTCAGCTATTACAAAACCCTGGCATTAATACTAATTTCGTTCCCAGCAGTCCTGGTGCTGTGCAACAGTCAGATTTACAAGGTAACGCTAACCTGAATCACGGAGGTAATCCGGCTTTCGATACCGCAGATTTTGCCGATGGTAACTCGGGTAATTTGCGCGCTGACTATGTACTACCTTCTTCTGACCTGCAAATTCAAGACTCAGCAGTATTTTGGCCTCTCAATACTGACCCAAGCTTCTCCCCTGTAGGCACGTTTCCCTTCCCCAGTTCTGACCATCGCCTCGTGTGGGTAGATGTCGCCGCAGGAGCAACAGAAGCGGGTAAAACTATTCCTGGTATCCAATTCCAGGGCGAAACTACTTTTACCACAGGCTTTATTCCCTCTGGTGAAGCGGGAATAGTGAACGGCACAGCGACTCAAATGGGTGGATTATCTGGTGTCACCTACGATCGCACAAATAATCTTTATTACTCTATCTCAGATGATCGCTCGCAAAATGGCCCGGCGCGTTTCTATACCTTCACTCTTGACCCGGACACATCTGCGGTAACATTTACTGATGTCACTCCCCTCAAAGATGCTGACGGTAATTTCTTTGCTGCGTTAACTGTTGACCCTGAAGGTATTGCCTTAACTCAAGATGGGACTATTTTTGTTTCTTCTGAAGGTGAAGCCAATATTAATGCAGGTCGTGTCAGTGACCCCTTCATTAAAGAGTTTGCTTTAACCGGAGAGGAATTGCGATCGATCTCTGTCCCCAGTAAATATCTGCCAGTAATAGAAGACACCAACGGCAACGGAATTATAGATGCAGGTGATACTCAAATATCAGGTATTCGTAATAACTTAGCCTTTGAAAGCCTGACTATTACACCCAACCAAAAAACGCTATACACAGCCACAGAAAATGCTCTGTTACAAGATGGTGAACGGGCTTCTCTGAGTAATGGCAGTCCTTCCCGGATTCTGCAATATAACTTGCTCAGTGGACAACCAGAAAAAGAATATCTCTACATTACTGATGCCACTATCACACCAGATCCAATCACAGCCTTTAATGATAATGGCTTAGTGGATTTGTTAGCCATTGATAACCGAGGTACTTTGCTGGCGTTGGAACGCTCTTTTTCCGTAGGCGTAGGCAACACCATCAAAATCTACGAAATATCTCTGCAAGATGCCACCGACATCAGCACAATTGATTCCCTCTCAAATCTCGATGAAACTCAACTAGCTGCCATTAAACCAGCCCAGAAGCGCCTAGTCTTGAATTTAAATGACCTCAACTTGCCCAATGGGACAGATAACATTGAAGGCATTACATTTGGCCCCAAATTGGCAGATGGTAGTCAGTCAATTGTATTGGTGAGTGATAACAACTTCAACCAAGCCCAATTTACCCAAATCCTGACTTTGGGTGCTGACTTAGTAGCGACTGTCACCCCCAGAGTAGAAACCCGTCCTGATTTGTTTGACGATGAAGACCCAGCCCAGTCTGTTGTTGATCAAAATGCTGATGCTGATGACCCAGCAATTTATGTGAATGCTACCAACTCAGCTGATAGCTTGGTACTCACAGCAGTGAAAAATGCTGGTATCCGGGTTTATGACTTGTCTGGTAATTTATTGCAGACAGTTAACCCTGGTGGTATTCGTTACAACAACGTTGATTTGCAATACGGTTTTCAATTAGGTGGTGAGTCTGTTGATATTGCCGTAGCAAGCGATCGCCAAAACGATACACTGGTATTCTTCAAAATAAATCCCAATGGTAACGCCAACGGTGAATACCTAGAAGACATTACCGATAGCAATATTGGCACTCTCTTCCAAGCTGCACCCTTTAGCCCACCTTACTCAGCAGACGACATCAGCGCTTACGGTGTAGCAATGTACCGTAGTCCCGTCACCAATGATTACTATGTCTTCGCTAATCGTGCCGACACTGGAGATGTTGCCCAGTACAAACTAATTGATCAAGGTAATGGCAAAATTGGGGTAGAACGAGTTAGAGAATTCACCGTACCCACCACAGCCGGAGTTGACCCCCAAACCGAGGGGATGGTGGCAGACCAAGAAACAGGTTTCCTCTACATCGGTCAAGAAAATGTCGGCATTTGGAAGTTCCTAGCAGAACCCAACGGCGGTACAACTGGCACACTCATCGATCAAGTTAAAGACTTGGGTGGTAGCAATCTCACCGCCGATGTCGAAGGACTGACGATTTACTATGGTGCTAACGGTACAGGCTATCTACTAGCATCCAGTCAAGGGGATAACACCTTTGCTATCTATAACCGTCAAGGTAACAACGAATACTTAGGACGCTTTGCCGTTGGTAGGAATGGCGCAATTGACAGCGTGCAAGAGTCAGACGGCGCAGATGTGATTAACGTCCCCTTGGGCGCTAACTTCCCTTACGGTCTGTTTGTTACCCAGGATGGTAATAACGACCCAGCCAAATTAGTTGAAGATGACGGCGAACAAGAAAACGTCAATAGCAACTTTAAATTTGTCCCTTGGGAAAACATTGCTCATGCTTTCCCCAATCCCCTAAACATTGACACCACTACATACGACCCCCGTAATCCTATGTCACAACCCAACAATCAACCCACTACCCCAGACGTAACACTCGTAGGTTTTGCTTCCCTCCCGGCTGATAGCTTTGCTGAAGGGCCTGCTTCGGGTACTGCCATTACAGGTAATACTAACGGACGGAATGTACCTTTTGCCAAACAGCCGATTCAAGGATTTAGTTCTGTCCAAGTTGCTGATGAAAATTCCTTCTGGTTCTTGTCTGACAATGGGTTTGGTAGCAAGGCGAATAGTCCTGATTATTTACTGCGGATTTATCGGGCTGACCCCAGTTTCCGAGGTGCAGAGGGTGGCGATGGTAGTGTGAATGTGTTGGATTTTGTGCAACTATCCGACCCTGACAATAAAATCCCCTTTAAGATTATCAATGAGGATAGTTCTGAGCGTTTCTTAACTGGTTCAGATTTCGATATTGAATCTTTGGTAGTTGCAGAGGATGGTAGTTTCTGGATTGGTGATGAGTTTGGCCCTTACCTGTTACATTTCGATGCCACTGGTAAGCTGATAGAAGCTCCCATTGATACGCCTAATTATGTCAGTTTAAATACTCTTAATGGTCAAGCACCGATTGTAATTGGACATCGGGGCGCAAGCGGTGAACTACCAGAGCATACTTTGGGCGCTTACAAACTGGCAATTGAACGCGGTGCAGATTTCATTGAGCCTGATTTGGTTGCTACTAAGGATGGGGTGTTGATTGCCCGTCATGAACCTAATTTAATTGCTACCACTGATGTTGCTTCTCGTCCAGAATTTAGCGATCGCTTGACCACTAAAATGGTCGATGGCGTTGCGGAAGAAGGCTTTTTTGCTTCTGACTTCACTTTGGCGGAAATCAAGACCCTACGGGCGATTATGCCTCAAGGTTTCCGTAACCAAGTGTTTAACGGTCTGTACGAAATTCCGACTTTAGAGGAAATTATTCAGTTAGTTCAGCAAATCGAAGCTGATACAGGCAAAAAGATTGGCATTTACCCAGAAACCAAGCATCCTACTTTCCACGATGATTTGGGTTTGTCCCTGGAAGAACCCCTGTTAGCAACCTTAGAACAAACTGGATTTACTGACCCCAGTCGGATTTACATCCAATCTTTTGAAGTCGGCAATCTCAAGGAACTGAGTCAGTTAACTAATATACCTTTGGTTCAGTTATTCGATGCTATTGATGTCAATCTTGATGGTTCACTGATTGAAACTCAACCTTATGATTTCGTAGTCAGTGGCGACACCCGCACCTATGCTGACTTGCGGACACCAGCAGGTTTAGAAGAAATTGCCACCTACGCATCTGGTGTTGGTCCTTGGAAACGGATGATTAAATCTGTGCAAGGTGTTGATGCGGATAATGATGGTCAAGCCGATGATGTCAATGGTGATGGTGTTGTTAACGATGCTGATAAAACCCTCACCGCTCCCACAACACTGGTGCAAGATGCCCACACCGCAGGTTTGCTGGTACATCCTTACACCTTCCGCAATGAAGGGCGTTTTCTCGCCGCCGACTACAACGGCAACCCAGAAGCGGAATTCATCGATTTCATTAATTTAGGTGTTGATGGCTATTTTACAGATTTTCCAGGTACTGGCGATCGCGTGCGTGATCAATTAACTGGGCAGTTTGTCATCTCCCCTGATAACCCTGCTGTAATTCCCCCTGAGTTTGCTACTTTAAATGGTTCTGCACCTTTGGTAATTGGACACCGGGGAGCTAGTGGTTTACGTCCAGAACATACTTTAGAAGCATACAAGTTAGCGATCGCAGATGGGGCTGATTTCATTGAACCTGATTTGGTCGCTACTAAAGATGGTTATTTAGTGGCGCGTCACGAAAACGCCTTGGCAATTCTCAATGATGATGGTTCAGTGAATAGAACTGACACCAGCACCGATGTTAACGAACGTCCAGAATTTGCTGACCGTTTCACCACTAAAGTTATTGATGGTCGCACAATTAACGGTTGGTTTAGCGAAGATTTCACCCTAGCAGAAATCAAAACTCTCAATTCTATTGAACGTCTGCCAGATTTACGGGGAACCAAGTTTGATGGTGATGGGCTGAAAGTTCCCAGTTTGGAAGAAATCATTGATTTGGTGAAACAGGTAGAAGCCGAAACAGGACGCAAAATCGGCATTTATCCTGAAACCAAACATCCTACCTTCTTTGCTTCCGAAGGCACTCTTTTAGATGGTTCCCCCATCAACATTAGCTTGGGACAAGTTCTAGTTAACACTTTAGTCGCCCAAGAGTTTACTGACCCCGAACGGGTGTTTATTCAATCCTTCGAGGTGGGTAATCTCCAGGAACTGAAACAGTTGATCATGCCAGATGCCGGCATTGATATTCCCCTCATTCAACTGCTGGGCGGTGCGAATGGTAGACCTTATGATTTTAGAGTTAGTGGTGACTCCCGCACCTATGGCGACCTTACCAAGTCTACAGAATTAGCGGCGATCGCCACCTACGCCGCAGGTATTGGCCCCAACAAGCGCCTGATTGTCCCTTCTGTAGGTGGAGTCCTCCAAGCACCCACCACCCTGGTAGAAGATGCCCATGCAGTCGGTTTACTCTTACACCCCTACACCTTCCGCAACGAAGATATTTTCCTCGCACCAGACTACAACGGCGATCCGAAACTAGAATATCAACAGTTTATTGAGTTAGGCGTTGATGGTTTCTTCTCTGACTTCCCAGGTACAGGTAGCTTAGTGGTTGACCAATTATTGGGTGATCCTGTTTACTCAAATCTGGCGCGTTCTCGCGGCTTTGAAGGCATGGCTATCAGCCTGGATAAGAAAACCATCTATCCCTTACTAGAAGGTACTGTAATTGGCGACCCTGCTAATTCCTTACGCATCTATGAATTTGATGTGGAATCGAAGCAGTATCAGGGTTTAGCTGGCTACTACCGCATGGAACAACCCAATCACGCCATCGGTGCATTAACCGTAATCAATGAAAATGAATTTCTCGTGATTGAACGAGACAATAATCAAGGTGCAGATGCCCAGTTCAAGAAGATATTCAAGATTGATTTGTCTCAAAAAGATGCCAATGGTTTTGTGACCAAAGAGGAAGTTGTTGATTTACTGAATATCAGTGACCCCAATGATTTAAATGGAGACGGTGACACTAAATTTACCTTTCCCTTTGTCACTATTGAATCTGTGGTGGTAATTGATGAAAACACACTCCTACTGGCTAACGATAACAATTATCCCTTTTCAGTCGGTAGACCACCTGTCATAGATAACAACGAAATCATTCTCTTAGGTTTAGATAAGCCGCTTAATTTGGCTACTCCTGTAGTCAGCATTGTAGCCCCGGTTCCCGATACAGCAGAAGCAGGTAATCAACCAGGAGTTTTCCGCATTTCCCGCATTGGTAACACCAGTAAATCCCTGACAGTGAACTACACCGTCGAAGGTGCTGCTACTAATGGCGTTGATTACAACAACCTCATGGGCTTTGCGACTATCGCCGCCGGTCAAACCTTTGTGGATGTCACAGTAACACCAGTAGATGATGATTTACTGGAGGGTGATGAAACTGTGATCCTCAACTTAGTTGATGAAGCTGAATACGTTCTCGGTATATCCAACACTGCCACTGTGACAATTGCCGACAACAATTTTGTGCCACTGGTGAATAATCCTGGTAGCGATACTTTTACGATTCGCGGTAGCGGTGACACAGTACAACTCCAAGTTAGTCTGACTAGAACTAAACCGAATCAGGTGAATGAATTGGGTGTATTTACGGTGGATGATGCTGAAGGTAGAATCAACGGTATTGCCCCAGGGGAAGCTGGTTATGCGGAAGCTGCATTAGAACGGGCGCAAGCAATTTTCTCTGGTGTGCATAGATTGCCTACTGGCTTTAGCCAAGACAACATTACCCGGTTATTGGAAGTTAATTCTGGCGATAATCTGAGATTCTATGTAGTGCCAAATGGTACAAGTGATGAAGTCCGGGCGGGAGTTATCCCCATCACAGATGTAGTATTTGCTGATGCTTCAACTCAAAGAGTTACTGATTTGGGAAACGATGAATTTTCCTTAGCTTGGAAGGTAAAGTCTTTGATTAGCTCTACCTATGAAGATTTTGAGGTGAAGATTCAGGCGACTGAGCAACCATTACCTTTAGGTACAGGTTTGCAAGGGACATCACAAGCTGAATTGATTGATTTACGAGGTATTACGCAATCGGTACAAGCTGAATTTGTGGTCAACCGAGAAGCCGCTTTAAACAACTACGTCAGTTTTTATCGCGTAACTGATGAAAATGGGGGTATTGACGTTGACGGTAATGGCACAGCAGATATTCTTCCCGGAGAAGCTGGTTACACCCAAGCCGCCGTTAGTGCGCGTATTCCAGGGATTGACTTAACGACGAATAACCGCCAGACAAGCACTTACACAGCTATTTTAGAGGCTGGTTCTCTTTTAGCACCATTCATGATTGCTGATGGTAGTCCCGCAAATATGAATGCTCAGTCGGTTTATTTCCCATTCTTGGGGGCTAATTCTACACAGGTAGATCACGTCACCCTCTTAGGAAATAATGTCTTTGCCTTTGAGGATTTACAACGTGGTGACAAGGACTTTAACGATATGATTGTCCGCGTTAATTTGACTTTTGGCTAACCGATAGGTATAGCATAAATAATAATCAGAGTCAATACCTATGCTGGTGTGGCTCTGATTTTTTTTACATGGGCGATCGCGTAGCAGATCCGAAGGAGCATGATCGAACGGGGTCTGCACATACTAATGGAGAAGAAAAGATCCGAATTATCAGCGCTCGAAAAGCTACCCGACAAGAGAAAAGGGCGGTTTTACGGAAATGAGGTAGCTGTAATGCTAGATATATTAAAATTTAGAAAAAGATTATACCGATATTCTACGTATAATGGATAGTTAGCTATCTTCTTGCTTTGGAGGCTACGATCAAGACATTTTAGGTTGGTAATAAAATTATGTGAGTAGGGCTACTGAACTGGAGGATTTATGGCAAGAGCAAGAGTACCTAAAGGACAAGTTTTTGTCAAAAAGGAAGAGAAGATTTTAAAGACACTGAATAATTTAAAGCTAACTCATTCAGATGAGGATTTTATTCTGAAGTTTCAAGATTTGTACCCCAACGACTGGCAGAAAATAGTTGCACGCTATGAAGCACATGAGAAGCTCACTCCCAAAGGGAAAAGCCATCCAATGCCAAAACCAGAAAAGTATTTGTTAAATATCTCTTACAAACTTCGCACAGCTTACGCCAAAGGTGAAATGCTAAGTTCGGTTGTACAAGAATCAGAAACTGAGGACTAAAAATCTATTATTACGTCTTGGTACAGCAATCTAAGCCTACTACTTTTGAGGTTGAATGCGATCGCCTGATATTGTAGTAACGCACTAACATATTAATGACACTAAAGATGGTGCTATAGTAGTGTCATGTCTACTGCACCCTTACTTTGTGTTGTCATCGATACGAATGTTGTGTTTGAGGGGTT
Source organism: Nodularia spumigena CCY9414 (assembly GCF_000340565.2). Taxonomy (NCBI): domain Bacteria; kingdom Bacillati; phylum Cyanobacteriota; class Cyanophyceae; order Nostocales; family Nodulariaceae; genus Nodularia; species Nodularia spumigena. The sequence continues at coordinate 638,119 of NZ_CP007203.1, read as the reverse complement.
AACAAAACAGGGTAGTGCTGCTGGCTTAGTAATTGATGCATGGTTAGCTGGCTTACTCCAAGTTCATGTCTCCAATGCACTTGCTTATGAGTACGAGGATGTTCTATCTCGTAAACTCTCAGACGCTCGTTGGCAAGAATTGAAACCTGTTTTAGGTGCTTTGTTAAGTTGCGCTCAATTTACAACAATCTACTATTCATGGCGACCGACTTCACCAGATGCAGGAGATGATCTTGTAATCGATTGTGCGATGAACGCAAGTGCGATTGTCACAACCTCTAACCTACGTGACTTTAGAAATGCTAGAGAGTCTCTAGGTTTACAAGTGATGACTCCCGTTGAATTAGTTATCAAATTGTCACTGGAAGAAAGTTAACTATGAGTCGATTAACACTTCGATTACCAGAAACACTACACCAGCAGTTAATTCACTTAGCTGAGAGCGAGGGTGTTTCTTTAAATCAGTACATTGTTTATACGCTAACTCGTCAAGTTACATTAGCTTACACAGTTCAATCAACGCCTTTAGAGGAAATTAATCAACAACAACAGGCTTTTCAGGCTTTACTCAAAGAGCTTGGACAACCGTCTTCAACTGAGATTAAGTCAGTTTTAGATAAACGAGAAGTTGTTCAGCCAGAAGAAGAACTAAGTCCTGAAATTGTTGTCCTTTTTCAGCAGCGTATACGTGATGCTTCAAAAGCTTGAGGTTGAGCGAGTGACGAGGGCTAACAAGTCGTTTCCAAGGAACCTTGAACGCATGACAAGCTGAGTTTGAAGCTGGGGATGTCCGCGAAATCTACGGTATTTCTTGGTTTTGGATTGGGACACACGCAGAGTATGACAAATTGATCAATAAGTTTTAGTGCGGCATAAAAACCTCAATACTGCATCAACAACAATCAGAGCTAATACCAAGCATGCTGGTACGTCTCTGATTGTTTTACATAGGACAAGCGATCCTCCTATTGACAAAAAGGTGTGTTAAAAATGCTTCAATTTTTACAGATCCCATATCTTGAGGATGGCATTTTTTATGACACAGGATATATCGCCTAATCCAGTAAATACAGCAATGTAAGTAAATGAAGTACACATCTTAAGATTATAAATCTTGTGGGGGAGGGCAAGGACTGCCCGCCCATTTGTACCTCACTCAGATGAAATGTGCGTATAAGTTTTCTCTGTTGGGTAACAATAGTGCTTAAGTCGGTTAAGATTTGGTTTGAAGTGAGATAGCCAGATTCTATGAGTTCATTGGTTCTAGAATTACAGGGAGATGCCCTTGATGCATCTGTAACTGTGTTGCATTTTAGAGTTATCACAAAAGCTGGGGGTTCCAATCGATATTAATGTACCTGCTATATAAAACCTAGACAAAACTAGACTTTACTTTCTACTTCAACGGGAGCATGGGAGCAGTTATCCCTCAGTAGACTTTCACGCCTTAGCCAGACGCGATTGTGTTCCAATTAAGTTTCTGAAAAAGACTACCACCATCATTGCTTGGTTTTCGCGTCGGCAATAGTCTCAATTCAATACTTGATATCACCGTATTATATATCAAGTAGTTGATTTTTTCCTAAAATATATATTAATTTTTGTCAATATAAGTATAGTTTTGTCTATGAAATTGTCAACTTAGGACTTGCTCTCCTCAAGCAGTTTGAATAACTTATCACGATCGCTGTAAAGAAATTAATCAACGAAGAAATATAACCAGCTAGAAATATAGCCAGCCTGACTAGCATCTAAAAGAGTGCCTAGATTCCCTAAAGATGTCCTGTATTTATCTATACTCATTTACTTGTACTATATCCAAAAAGTATGATATATGTAAATTATAGGTAAAATTAATCGAAAAATTACCTAAGATTACACTTTTTCCAGTATTATTTTGAAAACTATTGTTAATAAAATAATATGACAGCAGTTCTAGAATCAGGCAATATCTGGCAACAAGCGGCTACTAATCTCAATCAGTCAACCACCGCAGAAATTTTGCAACTGCTGGAAAAATACCAAATGTTACCAGCGCTAATCAAAGAGGTGGTGCTTGACCAAGCGATCGCACCAATCTCATGTACGCCAGAAGAAGAGAAACTAGCCTGGGAAAAATTAGCCCAACATCATCAAATTACCTCTGATGATGCGCTTCAGCGTTGGCTGGAGCAAAATAATCTGAGTGCGGAGCAGTTCAAGGCGATCGCCATCCGCCAATTTAAAATAGAAAAATTCAAGCACCAAACTTGGGGAAACGATTTAGAATCTTATTATTCACAGCGCAAACCCCAACTAGATCGAGTAGTTTATTCTCTAATCAGAACTAACAACATTGGGATTGCTCAAGAAATCTATTTTCGCCTCCAAGCCGGAGAACAAAGTTTTGCCGAATTAGCACGGGAATATTCTCAAGGGCCAGAAGCACAGACAAATGGTTTAATCGGCCCAGTGGAATTGCAAACGATTCATCCAGCATTAGCAAGGATGTTAGCTACTAGCCAGCCAAAGCAACTCTTACCACCAACTCAATTAGAAAACTGGATAGTCATAGTCCGCCTAGAAAAGTTGTTGGTAACACAGTTAGATAATTCACTGCGTCAACGCTTGCTGAATGAACGTTTTCATAGTTGGCTACAAGCACAGATGACAGCGCCAAATCAGCAAATACAGCAACTAGAAAAAGCCACAGTGAAAATATAAACCTATCTTTTAGGTTGCAATTATCAATACACTTCTATATATACTATTCAGGGAATGACTTATATCACCAGTTCCTTTCAAGAATTCATTCCAAACCTAGAGGGGTTTGAGCATCTACCTAGCGAAGAGATAACTCATCTCTCCAAACAACTACAACCTTTGCGCTACCGTATAGGACAAAAAATAATTGGGAAAGATAAACTTCCCGAACAAATTACCATCCTTTACGAAGGAAAAGTGCGGTTGTTGGGCTATCATCCCCAAACGCAAACACCTACGACATTAAAATTGTTGCAACCAGGCGCAATCATCGGTGAGATTAGTATATTACGCGAAGTTGCCTGTGAAACGGCGATCGCCTCCACCGAAGTTATCTGTCTGAGCTTGAGTAAAACCGAATATTTACGCCTCCTGGCTTCCTACCCAGACTTTGCCAATATACGCTTAAACCGCACTCACTTAATAGAAATTTTTGATGTTCTGAGTTCACAAGTCCAAAAGCAAGCCAACGCAGTTCTTAACCTCACAGAACTGGTTCAACAAGCCTTATCCAAAGCCAAAATACATTACCTCAATCCAGGAATCACCCCAGTCATCCAACTAGATAGCGAAAATATCTGGTTTGTCAGTGGTGGTGGTTCAGTCACCAATTTCCCTCCTGGTTCCCGCTTACAATTAACTGACACACTCGCAGTTAATAGCACAAATCGCGTGCGTTTGATAGGTTTATCTCCAGCCGACTTATCATTTTTAGATAGTCATCAAGCGCAGGTTCCTATAAATAATACCCAACCCACGATCACCAATCACCAAGATATTCCCTACGCCTATGACCAAGAAATTCCCCAGCCAGAACCATCTCCAGAGAAAGATAGACAAAAATATCAAAATTACCCATTTGTTAGCGGAAAAGGCGAATTAAATAGCATCTCAGCCTGTTTTCAGATGCTCTCGAAACACCTAGAAATGCCCTTTCGCAAGGAGGTGATTCGTCGCATCTTAACTGAGCAAATCAAACGCCAAGGTAACATATCCTTTCCAGCTTGCGCTTACATCGCCGAATTAATTGGACTCAAATCCCAGTTAATCGACTTACCTGTGGCGGCAATTACGCGCATTCCTACACCAGCACTAATTTACTATGGTGATAGTTATGCTGTTCTATATGAAACAAACCCTAATACCATTGTTGCAGGTGTACCCTCCCAAGGAATTGTCCGTTGCAAACCTGCGGAATTTGTCGCCAAATTAGATGTTGATGAAAGCAATTTACCTCCCCAGGTAAAAGTTTTATTACTCGCTGCTACTAAAGAAACACCTCAAGAACGCTTTGGACTCCAATGGTTTATTCCTTATCTGTCAAAGCATCGACAAGTTCTCATAGAAGTTTTCATTGCTTCGTTTTTTGTGCAGTTAGCCCAGTTAGCTAATCCCCTCGTCATTCAGTTAATTATCGACAAAGTTATCGTTCAAAATAGCATTAGCACCCTGAATATTTTAGGAGTATTGCTATTAGTAGTCGGCATATTTGAAGCATTGCTAACCACATTAAGAACTTACTTATTTGTGGATACAACCAACCGCATTGATATGGGTTTGGGTTCACAAATTATCGACCACTTATTACGTCTACCACTGCGCTATTTTGAACGGCGACCTGTAGGTGAACTAGCCACTCGCATCAACGAATTAGAGAATATTCGGCAATTTCTCACTGGTACTGCCTTAACAGTCGTATTAGATGCCGTATTTTCGATAATTTATATTGTCGTGATGCTGTTTTATAGTTGGCAGTTAACCTTAGTAGGTTTAAGCACAATACCTGTATTTATTATTATCACATTAATCTTTTCCCCCACAATTAGAAAACAGTTACGTACCAAAGCCGAACGCAACGCCCAGACTCAATCATATTTAGTTGAAGTCATGTCGGGTATCCAAACAGTAAAAGCGCAAAATATTGAACTACAATCGCGTTTTTCCTGGCAAGAGCGTTATGCTAGGTATGTAACCTCTGGTTTTAAAAACGTCATCACTTCCACACTGGCTAATTCTACCAGTAGTTTTCTTAATAAACTCAGTGCATTGCTAATTTTGTGGTTAGGTGCTTATTTAGTCCTACAAGGAGAATTAACCCTTGGTGAATTAATCGCTTTTAGGATTATCTCAGGTTACGTCACCAGCCCCATATTACGATTAGCTCAACTTTGGCAAACTTTCCAAGAAACAGCTTTATCTCTGGAGCGTTTAAGCGATATTGTCGATACACCACAAGAAGGTGAAGAAGATCGCGATAATATTCCTTTACCAGCAATTTCTGGAAACGTAAAATTTGAAAATGTTTCCTTCCGATTTGCGACTAGCGGCCCCTTTCAACTGACTAACGTTAATCTCGAAATTCCATCGGGAAAATTTATTGGGATTGTCGGACAAAGTGGTTCAGGGAAAAGTACATTAATGAAATTACTGCTGAGATTGTACGAAGTGGAATCCGGCAGAATTTTAATTGATAATTACGATATTTCCAAAGTGGAACTTTATTCGCTGCGGCGACAGGTGGGTGTAGTTCCCCAAGAAACACTGTTGTTTGATGGAACTGTTCAGGAAAATATTGCTTTAACCAATCCCGATTCTACAACTGATGAAATTATTGAAGCGGCTCGTATTGCTGTCGCTCACGATTTTATTATGTCCTTACCCAACGGTTATAATACACGGGTAGGTGAACGGGGTGCGGGACTTTCAGGAGGACAAAGACAAAGAATAGCCATAGCGCGTTCTATTTTACAACGACCAAAATTATTAGTTTTAGACGAAGCCACCAGCGCCCTAGACTATCCCACAGAGCGACAAGTTTGTTTAAATTTAGCTAAAGCCTTTGAAGGTAACACAGTTTTCTTTATTACCCACCGCCTCAACACTGTTAGCCATGCAGATATGATTGTTGTCATGGATAATAGCAGAGTTATCGAACAAGGAAGCCATAAGGAATTAATTGCTGCTAAAGGTCATTATTCTTATCTTTATCAGCAACAAGAAGTCAATTTGTAACTGAGTGCTGAGTATAAAACCAGTTGCTTCATTGCTCTCACCGAAATCTAAAATTCTCTCGCCCCTAAATTTATCTATGGGGTCAATCTAAAATCCAAAATCTAAAATCTAAAATTGTATGACCAATACTTCCTTGATGGTGCAAGCTCCCAGATTTATCTGTGGAATTAATCGAAAGTCCGAAATTTAAAATTCTCTCGCCCCTAAATTTATCTATGGGGTCAATCTAAAATCCAAAATCTAAAATCTAAAATTGTATGACTCTACTTAATGGAAATAGCAACGGTCATAATGGCAACGGTAAGCCAAAAAACGGTGTTAAGTCAAATCCGGGGGTACTCACACCTCTAACGAAGGATGCTAATCAGCCTTTTGGAAATGCCAACTATACTAATTTTGAACAATCAGTTGTGTTACGCCAATCTCCCATTTGGTCACGTACAATTATGCTCACCTTAATCGGGTTAGCTTGTTTCGGAATTATTTGGGCTTATTTCGCCAAAATCGAGCAAGTAGTACCTGCTACAGGTCAACTTAAGCCAGAAGGGACAGTCAAAGAAGTTCAATCTCCTGTGAATGGAGTAGTCAAAACGGTTCATATTAAAGATGGAGAAAAAGTCAAGCCAGGAGACTTGTTGCTAACTTTTGAGACTGTTGCTACCGTTGCTGAATTGGATGCTTTAAAAAAGATTCGCACGGCGTTAACTGAAGAAAACCAAATTTATCGTCGGTTAATGGAAACTAGTTATACTACAGCATCTGAAGTAGGATTTTCCAGGGGTAAATTACCAGTAAATGCCGAATTTCTCTTGAAAAGTAGGACAGCTTTAATTAAAGAAAATGAATTGTTACGTGCCGAATTAAGCAACTTAAATACAGTTGCAGGTTTAGGAGTTGATGAACAAAAACGTCTCCAATTTGCTCAAAGAGAATTTGATTCTCGTTCTGCTGGAAGACAGTTAGAAGTAGAGAAAACGAAGAAAGAACTTGCTCAAATACAAGTGAGAAAGAATAATACTAAATCTAGTTTAGCTATTCAACAGGGTATTTTAGATAAAATTAAAACCCTCGCAGAAGAAGGTGGTATTTCTCAGCTTCAGTATCTCAATCAGCAACAACAAGTCCAAACCCTCCAAGCCGAAATTGCACAATTAGATGAGGAACAGCAACGTCTACAGTTTGCAATTGAGCAAGGACAGCAGGAACATAAAAATACTGTGGCGGCTTCTGGGAAAAATGTTTTAGAAAAAATAGCTGATAACAAAAAACGTATTGCCGAAATTGATAGCCAATTCATGAAAATTGTGCTAAACAACGAACAAACATTGGCAGATTTAAATAGTAAGATTTCTCAAGCTCAGTTAAACTTTGAATATCAAGAACTTCACGCTCCTGTAGCTGGAACAATTTTTGATTTAAAAGCAAAAAACCCCGGATTTGTAGCCAATGCTAGCCAAGAAGTCCTGCAAATTGTGCCTGAAGATAAATATATTGCTGAAGTTTTTATCACCAATAAAGATATTGGTTTTGTGCGGGAAGGAATGCAGGTTGATGTAAGAATTGACTCTTTTCCTTTCAGCCAGTTTGGGGATATTAAAGGACAAGTCATGAGCATAGGTTCAGATGCATTACCACCAGATGAAACATATAAATTTTATAGATTTCCCGCAACAATTAGTTTGGATAAACAATATTTAGATGTTCAGGGTAGAAATATCTCCTTACAATCAGGAATGTCTATTGTTGCCAATATTAAGGTACGTGAAGAACGTACAGTTATGAGTCTATTTACGGAAATGTTTACTAAACAAGTTGAGAGTTTGAAAGAGGTACGTTAATCAAACAAAGCCTCTCATTAAATGAAGTGCAAATTAGGGACTGACAAATAAAAAAACAGTTCAAATTTTCTTGTGGGATGGGTGTCCCCACCCGTCCCGTAATCAGGGCGGGTATCTTTACCCTCCCCCACAAGAGGCCCACGGTATACACACAAGTCCAAAAACCTTTCATTTGGTAGGGTGCGTTATGGACTTTAGTCCTAACGCACCGAAACTTAGGATGGTGCGTTGCGCTACGCGACAACACACCCTACAAAAAAAAAGATTTGGGGTAACTCAATCATTTGTGTGTACACGGTAGCCCACAAGAGGCGGGCAAGATGCCCACCCCACAAGAGGCGATAATTTATTTCTGGGAAATCCCTCAATTATAGCAACTGCCAAGGATATAAACTGATCATAAAAGTTAGACACCGAAAGGTTTTTACCCTACTCACCACTCCCCACTCCCCACTCCCTACTCCCCACTCCCCACTCCCCACCTCACAAGAGGCAAAATTGAGATTTAAGGCATTTCAATGGGAATTAAACCATTTTCTGGCAAATAGTCGCGAAAACGTGCTTCATCCGCCAGCACTAACACCAGACGCAGGGGATAATCTGGTGAAATTTGCAAATCAGCCCAGGGGACTGCAATTTCTAAACAATTATTGAAAGCAACTTGGGCGCGACTACAACGAGGACACCATTGATAATCTTCTCCAGCTTCCTGAAACTGGATTGATTGGGTGAGTAAATTAATTTCCAGATGGTGGTGGTAATGGTAATTAAGTGGCGCGATATCTGGCACATCTGCGATGGAAATGGGGCTATTGTGCATTGTCCTATCAGGATAGAACCACAATAAATTCAACTCTTGGGGTAAATCCCGTCCTGGGACAATACCATTTTTAAAGTCCACCCGCACATAGAAATTTAGGTGATCTACCCCATACCAAAGTCGCTGAATAACGCTGCTATTGTGCATGGTTCCCCGCGCCCCGCCAATTTCTATGCGTCCAGCTTTGTCCCAGTCCTGTTCATCACCCTTACCATTAATGACGGGATGAATGAACCCTTCGGGCTTGTGGTCAGTTCGTGCTTCATGAACCTCTAGTGGTTCCCTGAGATAAGATGGTGCGGGTTCATTTAAGGCTTGGTAAATTCCTAACAGGTGTTCCCGAAATAATTGGTCGAAAATGGCATCTTGATTGGAAGAATGTCCTTCACCAAACCACCAGAACCAATCGGAACCTTCGGCGGCGTATAAAGATTCCCATGCGGCTGGGTTGCTTTCTTCGGTGGCTTCGGGATGTTTTGCGAGTGTTTCCCTGGCGTGGGTGAGGTAGTCCCAGGCGCGATTTTTGGCGGGGTCGCCTATCCAGGTGGTGAAGCTACCATCTACCCAAGAACCACTATGTAGCTGTCCTCCGGGTATGGTTGCAGTGGCGGGAAATTCTTGGAGAAATTCGGAGACGGTGACGAGTTTGAGATGGGGTTCGTTGCTTAAATTGTGATATAATGCTTCTAAAAACGGTTTTCCATCTTGGGGATAATACTCCCAGCAGTTTTCCCCGTCTAAGGCAATGGTGACTAGCCAAGGTTGTTCGCTGTCGCTTTCTCTTTGCATTTTAGCGATCGCCTGTAGATGTCCCACCAAGTCAGCAGCAGCCTGTTTTGGTGGCATTGCACCGTAGGTAAAGCCAATCAAATCTGATAATCTGTGGTCACGAAAGACAATAGATAAATCACCGGCGGGAGTTTCTAAGCGATAGGGTCTATATAATAATTCTGGTTTCTCAACGTTCCCTGCCCCATCCCGATGAAAGAAGTGTTTCAAAGACCACCCCAAAACCGCTTCATCTGAGCAAATCCACTGAAATCCTTGTTTAATAATATAGGGCAGAATTTCCGGGCTGACTGATTGTTCTGAAGGCCATAAACCCCGTGGTTCTTGTCCAAAACGTTCTGTATATAATTCCCAAGCTTTACGCAAGTGGCGGGGAATGTCTTCTACCCACTTAAACCGTTGGTGCGGTAGTGTCATAGAAGGCACTGCTATTTGCCCGGAGTTGGTATCAGCTAGTAAGGGCAAAATGGGGTGAGTGTAGGGCGTTGTGGTGACTTCTAGCTGCCCTGTGGCTTGCATTTTCCGGTGTTGGGGGATAATGCGACCCAGAATGTCGCGCTGTTTGGAATATATGCGCTGGCGATCGCTTAAAGTAAAATTACGACCTTGTTTTAACCAAGCGGCAATTTCCGGGTCATCCCAAAATAAAGGATCAATCCATGCCAAATTATGCCACGCCAGCAAATCGCTGTAATCTGGCAATTGCCAATTAGCCAAACACCAAGCTTCACCTTTTTCCTGTCTTTGGTAATATAACTCGGCATAACGGGGATGAGGGTCAATTAGAGTATGGTGATTAGCATCAAAAAAGTGTTGGATAATAAATTCTCGTTGCTGCTGAGTTATTTGGGCATCTGGTGTCAAACTAGCCGTAAGATACGGGTCAAACGCAGTGCCTGCAATATAATCTTCCAGTTGTAATATCAGGGATGGGACTAAATTTACTGTCTGGTGTAACTTGGGATACTTTTCCAGAATTAATATTAAATCTAAATAATCCTTGGTTCCATGCAATCGTACCCAAGGTAAGTGGTAATGCTGACTGGTAGAAAGCGCAACACCGCTTTTAGGGGACTTGTACAGAGGCTGGTGTTGATGCCAGATAAAAGCGATGTGTAATGGATGAGACATAAAAAGTGAATAATAGAAAATAGGGAATTGGGCATGGAGCATGGGGAGTAGGGCATTGGTTATTCCCGTTGCCCTTCATCACCCCAGCCACTAATACAGCACGGCGTAAATAGGTATACTATTTCTGGGAAAAAGTTCAAAATCCCAAAATACAAGCCTTTTGACTTTTAACTTTTGACTTTTGACGAATGCCTTGCCGTATCTAGATTACTTGCTCAATTTCGGCGATTTCGGGAATCATTTCCTTCAGGCGACGTTCAATACCCATTCTCAAAGTCATTGCGGAACTAGGGCAAGAACCACAAGCACCTTGTAACCGCAGTTTCACAATTGGCCCATCAAGTTCTACCAATTCCACGTTACCGCCATCAGACATCAAGTAAGGGCGCATTTCATCTAAGACTGTTTCGACGTTTTCAGTTGTCAGTTCCATTGTGTGAGACCTCTTTTGGTAGGAAAATTTTGATATTCAAAGTTTGTTAACTTAATTTTAGATATATTCGCCCCTAGATTGTGTGTTGACCAGAGTGCAAAACCTAATAGTCATGCATTCATGACTGACAAGTTAATATCTGCTGGTATAGTAGCAGACCCAACTTCACAGGTATAGGTGGGAGAAAACTATAAATAATCTCAATGGCTATCGTGAGAAGAAACTAAAACTGGTTTTTGATACAGAGGGACTGTGAATGTGACTGTGGAACCAAGTCCTTCGCCAAGACTGTAAAAATGGACTTCACCGCCCATAGCCTCTATCAGCTTCTGGGATATGGCCAGTCCCAAACCTGTACCGCCGTACTGCCGAGTCCGGGAACCATCCACCTGAGAGAATAATTGAAAGAGTTTGTCTTGTTTATCCAGGGAAACACCAATACCTGTGTCGGCTACTCTTACCCTCACCATTCCTGGGAATTGCTGCTTTTGAAATTCCACCTGCTTCAAGACTAAATCAGCGCTGACGGTGATGCCGCCTTCTTGGGTGAATTTGATGGCATTATTTGCCAAGTTGAGCATGACTTGTAGCAGCCGTTGGTAATTACCTTGGACAATAATTTCATCGGAGGTGGGAAGCATATGCATCCGAAAGCTGAGGTTTCTGGACTCGGCTTGGGGACGCAGAAAATTTTCGACATCTTCAAATAGCTCATTTAGTTTGACAGGAGAGCAAACTAACTCCATTTTGCCGGCTTCGATTTTGGCTATATCTAAGATATCGTTGATAATATTGAGCAGATGTATTGATAGATGATGGGCTTCTGATGTGAACTGATGTTGTTCTTCAGGATCATCTGCCATACCTTCCAAAATTAACTTCAAAAATCCGATCATGCCGTTGAGAGGAGTGCGAATTTCATGGGATACATTAGCCAGAAATTCGCTTTTGAGGCGGGAGGCTTCTTCGGCTTTTTGACGAGCTGCTTCTAGTTCTTTGTATAAAGTAGCATGAGCGATCGCTGTTCCCAACTGATCGGCAAACTCTTTTGCTAGTTCTAGTTCTACATCTGTCAACGGGTCAAATTCATCTCTGAGACTGATAGCAATGAGGGCGTTGGCTTGGTCTTGATAGCAGGTAGCCACCACTAAGATTTTCTGCTGGGGACACAGATTATACCCCGGCACCTCCATCACAATGGGTTCTAGGGTTGCCAAAGCCTGAGCAAAGGCTGGCTCAGAAGTGACATCTATTTCTAAGCCAAGCATGGAAGCTCGCTCTGGGTGGTGATATTCTGCTATCACCCGGACTCTAGAACTAGAGGCCTGGTAAGGACAGATAATGCAACGCTCTAACCGTAGTGCTTTTCCCAAACTGTCAACTGTTTGTTGCCAGATAACATCTAAATCCAATGTCCGCCGAATATTTCTGGTAATTTTATTTACCAGTTTCTGGTATGGCTGCGTTCGCCCGGTATTCCGCAGTAAACGTAAAGCCAATTCTACCTGCGTGAATTCTGGTGGTGTCGTCTTGAGTTCTGGTTTTTTGAGCCTAGCTTGCAATAACCGCCCCATTACTAAAACTGTAGTAGCGACGGTTCCCAATGGTGGCATCATCGGACAAATTACCAACTCCAACTCCAACAATTCTTGGTCGTAGCTAAACCAGCATTGAAACTTCTCCGGTACCAAACTATTTAAAATCCGATGCAACCGTTCCAAATAAGCACCATTGTCTACAGGGACAAAAACCGCCTGCTCATGGCATTCATTAACTATTTGCTTCGGGTTTAACCCCAACAGTTCGCTATGCTGCCAATAAAATGTCAGGTAGCGTCCTGCTCCATCTTGCGTATACACCAACTCAGAACCTAGCGTTGGCAAGGAGCCATCGGTTTTATTAGTGGAATATTCCAGATTATGGGGAAATAAGTTCGGCAATTGGGAGTTAGCAGTAATAGTCATTAATCGAGTTGGGTAGACAAATGGCAACTCAGAACAGTGTTGCTTCAGCTGCTCAAAAAACTTTGGCGTAAATTATTACAGCTTTCGCATCCTTACATTGGGTATTTTGGCGTTTATTGAATCGAGATTGACCAACTTTACATTTTTTTCATTTTCTATTTACAGCTTGTTTATGGATATCAATCATTCCATTCACCTCGTGGCGGCACAGGTACGCGACGAGGGGTGCGTGTCAGTTCATCATCCCTGGGAACCTCACCGCGCAACCATTGACGAATCGCCACTTCAATCACTTTACTAGGGTCGTTGGTTAAGTGCTGAATTTGCTCTACTAACTCCGAGTCCAGGCGGACAGCGATTTCTACCTTATCGGTTGGTAGTTGTTCCGACTTGGTAGCTTTCTCTTTCATATTCATAGGTTTCTATACTCAGAGATTGTTGCCTCTAAAGCTTTGTCGCGCGGTGATTATGTCCTATTGGGGTGAGTTTACTGACTACTCTTAAAGTGCAAATTTACTACACAATAAGATAGTTCCCCAAAATTCCACCAAAGTCACAGGATTTGGTTTGGAATGGTCAATATCATCAAACTCGCTAGACAACAGCTCTAGAATTTGTGGGAGTAAATCAGTAGTTCTAGGCAGTCACGGAGTGTAACAGCCCACGATCTCTACATTATTTACTTATATATATTTATTGTACGCTCCTGCTTGGTGAATCCCATCATGTAAAATAGACTTTATATATCTTTTTTAAAATCCTCAATTGTTTGACCTCCCAAAACAGCGTCTTGGCTAAGAAAGCATTAAAATATATGAAGTAAATTTCTTGTTTAACTTTGGTTGCCACTTCAGCAAAGATAGTATATGACTGACGTTCCCGCAGATCGCATTCGCAATTTTTGTATTATTGCTCACATTGACCACGGGAAATCTACCCTCGCGGATCGCTTACTACAAGCTACTGGTACTGTAGATGAGCGCAAAATGAAGGAACAGTTCCTCGATAACATGGATCTTGAACGGGAGCGCGGCATTACAATTAAGCTGCAAGCTGCCCGGATGAATTACCAGGCCAAGGATGGTCAGGAGTATGTATTGAATTTAATTGATACTCCCGGTCATGTGGATTTTTCTTATGAGGTGTCCCGGAGCCTTGTGGCTTGTGAAGGAGCGCTGTTAGTAGTAGATGCTTCTCAAGGTGTAGAGGCGCAAACTTTAGCCAATCTGTATTTGGCTTTAGAACATGACTTAGAAATTATTCCGGTTTTAAACAAAATCGATTTGCCTGGGGCAGAACCAGACCGGGTAATTGCCGAAATCGAAGAAATTATTGGTTTAGATTGTAGTGGTGCGATTCTGGCTTCTGCTAAAGAGGGCATTGGCATTAATGAAATTTTGGCAGCAGTGGTAGAGCGCATACCACCACCAAAAGATACGCTAGATGCACCCTTAAGGGCATTGATTTTTGATAGCTATTATGATAGTTACCGAGGAGTGATTGTTTATTTCCGAGTGATGGATGGCACAATCAAAAAAGGCGATCGCGTTTATTTGATGGCATCTGAGAAAGAATATGTCATTGACGAGTTAGGCGTGCTTTCTCCTACAGAAATCCAAGTTGAAGAACTCCACGCTGGGGAAGTAGGCTATTTTGCCGCCGCCATTAAAGCTGTAGCCGATGCGCGAGTGGGAGACACCATTACCTTAACGAAAGCTAAAGCCGCAGAACCCTTAGCTGGTTACACAGAAGCTAAACCAATGGTATTTTGTGGAATGTTCCCCATTGATGCTGACCAGTTTGAAGACTTACGGGAAGCTTTAGGCAAGCTGGAACTCAACGATGCGGCGCTCAAATACGAACCAGAAACTTCTAGCGCTATGGGCTTTGGCTTTCGTTGTGGGTTCTTGGGGTTACTGCACATGGAAATTGTCCAGGAACGTTTAGAACGAGAGTATAACCTAGATTTAATTATTACAGCACCTTCAGTAGTTTACCGGGTAGTGACGATTGGGGGTGAAGAACTATATATAGACAATCCCAGTCGCTTACCCTCTCCCAATGAACGGGAAAAAATTGAGGAACCCTATGTTCAAGTAGAAATGATTACGCCAGAAACCTACGTTGGTAGCTTGATGGAGTTGTCGCAAAGTCGGCGAGGCGTTTTCAAAGATATGAAATATCTCGCCCAAGGACGTACCACCCTAACTTATGATTTACCTTTGGCGGAAGTCGTCACCGACTTTTTTGACCAGATGAAGTCGCGATCGCGCGGTTATGCCAGTATGGAATATCATCTCATTGGCTACCGGGAAAATCCCTTGGTGAAGCTGGATATTATGATTAACGGTGATCCCGTTGATTCCTTAGCGATGATTGTTCACCGAGATAAAGCCTATAACATGGGACGCTCCATGGCCGAAAAACTCAAAGAACTAATTCCGCGCCATCAATTTAAAGTCCCAATTCAGGCATCAATTGGCAGTAAAGTCATTGCCAGTGAACACATCCCAGCTTTGCGGAAAGACGTACTAGCTAAGTGCTACGGTGGCGACATCAGCCGGAAAAAGAAACTATTGCAGAAACAAGCCAAAGGTAAAAAGCGGATGAAATCTGTGGGAACAGTGGATGTACCCCAGGAAGCTTTTATGGCTGTGCTGCGCTTAGATCAAAGTTAACCACGGGAAAAACCTCACCCTGCTAAAGCTTGTGCAAAACCTGTCCCTCTCCTTGGTAAGGAGAGGGTTTTGTCTACTTTGCAAGTAAATGAAGTACACATCTTAATATGATAAATCTTACCCGCCCTGTATAAAAAATGTCCTAACCTTCTTGGCGGTTGCTATATTCTCCCCTCTCCTTACCAAGGAGAGGGGCTGGGGGTGAGGTAGATTTTTCTCCTCTTTCGCTGGTTGTGTTATTTTGATTGATTATCTCTATCCAAAAATTGTAACAATTACCATCTTTGTATTTTTAGATATTTATAGGGTATTGGAGACTTTAGTAAATGAAGATATTGGTGCTGAGTTGGGAGTTTCCGCCGAGAATAGTTGGGGGAATTTCCCGTCATGTAGCGGAGTTATACCCGGAACTGGTGAAGCTAGGACATGAAATTCATCTGATTACTTCAGAGTTTGGTCAAGCATCAATGTATGAACTAGTTGAGGGCATCAACGTCCATCGAGTCCCAGTGGCACATAGTAACGACTTTTTCCACTGGATAGGCAATCTGAACCAGAGTATGGGAGATCACGGTGGGAAGTTGATTCTGGAGGAAGGACCGTTTGATTTAATTCATGCCCATGATTGGTTGGTAGGGGATGCGGCGATCGCCTTAAAGCATAACTTTAAAATACCCCTCATTGCTACCATCCACGCCACTGAATACGGGCGGCACAATGGTATTCACACTGCTATTCAAAGTTATATTCATCACAAAGAACATTTACTAGCTCATAACGCTTGGCGAATTATCGTTTGTACAGAGTATATGCAGCGAGAAATCACACAAGCATTACACAGTCCTGGGGACAAAATAGATGTGATTTATAACGGTATTCGACCAGAAAAGAAACAGCACGACGAAGGCTTTCATGCTCGCGAGTTTCGCCGCCAATTTGCCGCAGACCATGAAAAAATTGTTTATTATGTCGGTCGCATAACTTATGAGAAAGGTATATCTGTATTAATTAATGCTGCTCCTCAAGTGCTGAACTCAATGGCAGGAGATGTAAAATTTGTCATTATCGGTGGGGGAAATACTGACAATTTCCAGCATCAAGCCTGGAATTTAGGAATTTGGCAAAAGTGTTATTTTACAGGATTTATCTCTGATAAATACTTAGATAAATTCCAAACCATCGCTGACTGTGCCGTATTTCCCAGTCTTTACGAACCCTTTGGTATTGTCGCTTTAGAAAGTTTTGCCTCTCGCGTTCCCGTTGTCGTATCCGATACAGGTGGTTTTCCCGAAGTAGTACAACATACCAAAACAGGCATTGTGACGCGGGCAAACAATCCCGATTCTCTGGCTTGGGGAATTTTAGAAGTTTTGCAACATCCTGGTTATCGGCAATGGTTGATTGATAATGCTTACAAGGATTTAGCGCAACGCTTCAACTGGACAAAATTAGCCAAGCAAACAGAAACAGTTTATCACCGAGTCGTGCAAGAGCGATCGCAAATTGTTTGGCTTTAAAACACACTAGTAACACAGTGAATATCCTAGAATAGCGCCGAGAATTAAACATTACTCTAGATTAATTCGCGTTAAAAAACAGTACAATCCCTATACGCTGGAAATTTCACCCTTTCTGGTGCGAGAGTTAGCAATAATTGTGGTTTGCACCAGCAGCATAGTATGAGAAAGGTATTCCCAAGCATAGCAAAGTGGTTCAAGAACGTAGGAACCTTATGGAAGAAGATGGGAGCCGAAATCATATCCCGTCTCACCGCATTCCTGAAACCCCACTTACCAGAGAAAACTTTAGATTTACGTCCCCCCTTACCTAGCCCCTTAGCTGGCCCTGTGCATCTTTTAGGTGGGGGCGGCCCCGATGTAGAAGAAGCTATTCAGTGGATGATTAATCAAGTGAGGGGGGCTACCAACTACTCGACCAAAGTTAATGTTGTCGTCATCCGCACTTATGGTAGTGATGACTACAATCGGTTAATTTATGATATGCAGGGAGTCAACTATGTAGAAACTCTGATTATTAGTAATCGCCAAGATGCCAACAGACCTGAGATTCTGGAAAAAGTTAAAAATGCTGGCGTAATTTTCTTTGCTGGTGGTGACCAATGTGAATATATCCGCAGCTGGAAAAACACCAAATTAGAAACTGCCATTAAATCAGTTTATGCCAAAGGCGGTGGCATTGGCGGCACTAGTGCCGGTGCAATGATTCAAAGTGATTACGTCTACGATGCTTGTGCTTCTTCCGAAGAAGGTATTGAAACTAGAGAAGCCCTCGAAGACCCTTACCAAGACATTACCTTCACTTATAACTTTTTCCCCTGGAGTCATTTGAGAGGAACCATCATCGATACCCATTTTGACAGACGCAAAAGAATGGGTCGAATTATGGCTTTTATCGCCCGTCAAATTCAGGATGGCGTATCGAAAAGCGTTTTAGGGATAGCCATTAGCGAAGAAACATCCGTTGTTGTCGATAAATACGGGATGGCGAAAGTCATGGGTAGAGGTGCAGCATATTTTGTATTGGGAGACCATTCACCAGAAGAATGCAAACCCCAAACTCCCCTAACATTTTACGACTACAAAATTTGGCGAGTTCCCCGTGGCGATACCTTCAACTTAAAGGATCTACCGACCAGAGGTTATTATTTCAGAAGCGTGAAACGGGGGCGCTTTGATTCAGACCCCTATTAAAATCAGTTAACAGTTATCAGTTAACAGTTATCACGGCGATTTAGTCGGAAATTTTGACCTGATAATTGATAATTGTTAATTGGGAACTGGAAAACATTATTCTACACTCTTTTGGTGCGGGCATCTTGCCCGCTTTTAGATTCAAGCTCTGGCTGTAATAGACTTTAAACTTTGAACAGTAGAAATTACCTGCTGTGCTACCGTGTCTATTTCTTCAGCAGTATTAAACCGCCCAATTCCAAACCTTACCGCAGCATAAGCTAATTTTTCCGACCTTCCCAAAGCTGTCAGCACATGAGACGGTGCTGTGCTGGTTGAAGAACAAGCAGAACCAGAAGAAACCGCCATAACTGGCTGCAAACCTAACAATAACGCAGCACCATCCACTCCCTCAACACTGATATTTAAATTTCCCGCTAGTCGCTGCGTCGGATGTCCATTCAGGTGAACCCCTGACAACTGCGAAAGCTGTTCCCATAATCTTTGTCTGAGTTCTATGAGGCGTTGATTTTCGGTTTCTTGTGTTGCTAAAGCGATTTCGACAGCTTTTCCAAAACCGACAATTTGGGGTGTGTACAAAGTCCCAGAACGCATTCCTCGTTCATGTCCACCGCCATGCTGTTGGGGTGCAATTTGGACTCTGGGGTTACGTCTACGGACGTATAAAGCCCCGATACCCTTGGGACCATATACTTTATGTGCAGTCAGCGACATCAAGTCAACTTTCATCGTCTGCACATCTAGGGGAATTTTACCAATAGCTTGGGCTGCATCTGTATGAAAAATTATATTTTTTTCCCGGCACATTTCCCCAATTTCTGCCAACGGTTGCAATACACCAATTTCATTATTTGCAGCCATCACCGAAACCAAAATTGTTTCCGGACGAAAGGCTTTTTTTAACTCATTTAAATCAATAATTCCATCTGGCTGAACCGGGAGAACAGTAATATCAAAACCCAGAGATTTCAAATAAGTACAAGGGTCAAGCACTGCACTATGTTCTGTCGCTACAGTAATAATATGCTGCCCTTGGGAAAAATAAGCTTCAGCGACACCTTTAATAGCTAAATTATTCCCCTCAGTTGCACCACTTGTAAAGACAATTTCTTCAGGTGTCGCATTAATAGCTGCGGCTAATATTTCCCGTGCTTGTTTAACAGCCGCTTCTGCTTCCCAACCGTAAACATGACCAATACTAGATGGATTTCCAAAGTGTTCTGTAAAATAGGGAATCATTGCTGCTAATACCCGTTCATCTACAGGCGTAGTAGCGTGACCATCGAGATATATAGGACGAATAGACATAAATTAACTCAAAATTTGGCTGAGGTTTTTTAAAATACTGAGGACTTTATACAATTCATTTTCTCGCCTGGATAAAGTAAATTTATCAGATAAAGCATACTCAGGTTTATCTTGTTTGATTAATTTGATAAATTGAAAATCTTCTCCACTAGTCACACATCCAAACACAGGTTTTTCTGGATGAGGATTAGCTAACATATAACTTAGCGCTTGGGGTATAGCTTCTAAAAGAGAAAAACTAGAGCGTTTAGACTCAATAACTAATAACCAGAATTGTTCTTGAATTACCAGAACATCAATTCTACCTCGAATAACTTCTCCTTTATCCTCCGCCGAAATTTCAATTGATTGTTCACTTCTCATAAAAAAAGGTTCGTCATAAAAACCAGCCAGATTTAGCAAAGGTGATAAAACAACTAATTTTACTGTTTCTTCGGATAAAGGCGGATATTTTGCTAAACGCAGAAAATGAGATTTGATTTTGTCTAGCTGTTGTTTTTCTAAATCTGTAATTCCTGGTAAATTCTCCCACCATTCCGGAAAAAATACCTCATCTTTAGACTGTTGCAGACCAAATTTTTCTTCTAAATAGGCGAGTCCAACATTTTGCGCTTGAATAAATTGAACCATGTTTATAACAACTGGCGAGAAGTCTAAAACTCTACTTGGATCATAACGCTGTTGGAGTTGAAATCTATCCTTACTGGAGATAGAAAAAAAATTGAAGTCAGGGCTTGAGTGAGTATCGGAAACCCTTGTCAAAGAGCGATAAATCGCTTACTACAAACAAAAATTTATTTTAAATTTATTTCCTGTAATTTGTTTAATACTGCTTGTGCATGACCTTTAGTTTTGACATTCGGCCAAGTGTAAGCAATTATCCCATCAGGTGAGATGAGAAATGTTGACCGGGCTACACCCATATATTCTTTACCCATGAATTTTTTCAAGCGCCAAGCACCATAGGCTTCTATGAGATGATGTTCAGGGTCACTTAACAGGGTGATGGATAAATTATGTTTGTCTATAAATTTACAATGAGCTTTTTCTGTATCTGGACTCACACCTAATATTTTTGCTCCCAAGGCGCTGAAGTCTGGAGACAAGTCTGTAAAGTCCTTGGCTTCGGTGGTACAGCCTGGGGTGTCATCTTTGGGGTAAAAGTACAGTACAACCCACTGACCGTTAAAATCACTGAGGTTGACGGGCTGATTATTTTGGTCTGGTGTGGAGAAATTTGGCGCAGGTTGTCCAGTTTGGGGAATGTTATTCATGATTGGGGTGAGATGGGGATGGTATCAAAATTTTACCTGCATTAGGCGACCATGAATTTTTTATCACGCACCAGGCGCAGAGTCGCACCAGAGGAAGAGTTAAAGAGATGTAATTTTGGCATTTTATCTTCAAATTCAGCAATGCCCACTTTTTTATCTCGTGTCAAACTATTTATATCTTGACTTTGCGTCTTTGCGCCTAACGGACTGCGTCCTTCGCTTCGCTGGTGCGTGACTCTTTCATCCAAATTAAGCCTCGCCAATATTAAAATGTCATCTGAATTTAACTTTTTCCAACAGTGGTATCCTCTGTCACCTGTAGAAGATATTGACCCCACACGACCAACGCCAGTCACTCTTTTGGGAATTCGTTTAGTTATCTGGAAACCTAAGTCATCTGAGACTTACCAGGTATTTTTAGACCAATGTCCCCACCGTCTCGCGCCTTTGAGTGAAGGACGTGTTGACGAAAAAAGTGGTAATTTAATGTGTAGTTATCATGGTTGGCAATTTGATTCTCAAGGGATTTGTACTCATATTCCCCAAGCTGAGAAGCCAGAAATTGTTACTAAAAATGAAAAAATTTTCTGTGTAATTTCACTACCAGTTCGCCAAGCTAATGATTTACTTTGGGTTTGGCCTGATGCTAATTCAGCAGAAGCAGCAGCAAATACGCCGTTACCATTGTCACCTCAAGTAGATGCTGATAAGGGATATGTTTGGTCTTCTTATGTCCGTGATTTGGAATATGATTGGGAAACTTTAGTGGAAAATGTGGCAGATCCTAGTCACGTACCTTTTACTCATCACGGGGTACAGGGTAAGAGAGAATATGCTACACCCATTCCGATGGAGGTTGTGCAATCAACATCAAAGTTAATTGAAGCAATGACTTCTGGACGCTTCAAAACGACAATTACTTTTGAACCTCCTTGTCGGTTAGAGTATGCTATCAACCTTGGTGATTCTGGAGAGAAGAAAGTTGGACTTGTGACTTACTGTATTCCTGTGTCTCCAGGTAAGTCAAGAATTGTCGCCCAATTTCCCCGTAACTTTGCTAAAACACTACATCGCTTGACACCCCGGTGGTGGAGTCATATCAATACCCGTAATCTGGTGCTGGATGGAGATATGATTGTTTTACATCAGCAAGAGAATTTTTTACAACAAAGACAAGCAGTTGAAAGCTGGAAAACCATCTACAAGTTACCAACAAGTGCAGACCGTTTGGTAATTGAGTTTCGGAATTGGTTCGATAAGTATTGTTTCGGTCAGCTACCGTGGAGTGAAGTGGGAATTACTGTTCCACCCAGTCCGCAAATTAATGATAATCGTTCTGTGTTGCTGGATCGTTATTCACAACATACCCAACATTGTAGTAGTTGTCGCAATGCGCTAAAGGTTATACAGCGCTTACAGGTGGGACTTTTAATATACAGCACAAGTATTATTGCTGGGGTGGCTTTACTTCCTGATGCACTCAGAATTAAGCTGGGTTTACCTTTGGTAATTACGGCTGCTTTAAGTATGGCTGCTTACTCTTGGCTGAAATTCCGGCTAATTCCTAAGTTTTACTTTGTAGACTATATCCATCCAGAAAAAGTTTAGTTAAGCTATATTCTACCCTCAGAATAGAATTCTGGGGCTATACAGACAAAGCCCACCTACGTGGGCTAATTAATAAATAAATAGTATCAGAAGTTACCAACTACGAATTACGAATTAAAAAATATGCGACGTGATTTTACTAACCGAGATGAGTTAATAGCCTACCTGCGGGAACAATTCCCCAATGCGGTAGAACGTGATGATTATATTAGTGAAACTGTGGGAGGACGTAAAGCGGCTGAGAAAGCACTGCAAAAAGTTAATCCTGTGGATTACGCAAAAACACGTAATTCTTTAACTGGCGCTGTAACCAGACTTTCGCCCTATATTCGTTATGGGGTTTTAAGCTTGCGGGAAGTTCGGGATGATGTGCTGGAAAAAGTACAAGACCCTAATGATGCTAGTAAATTGATTAATGAATTAGGCTGGCGTGACTATTGGCAGAGATTATATGTTAAATTAGGCGATCGCATCTGGGAAGATCAAGAAGAATATAAAACTGGGTACAGTCCAAAAGATTACGCTGACCAACTACCAGCCGATATCACCGCAGGGACTACAGGAATGGTTTGTATTGATAGCTTTAGCCAAGAATTACGCTCAACTGGCTATTTACACAACCATATGCGGATGTGGTTAGCCGCTTACATTGTCCATTGGCGGCGCATTCGTTGGCAAGCCGGAGCCAAATGGTTTCTAGAACACCTGCTAGATGGCGACCCTGCCAGTAATAATATGTCATGGCAGTGGGTAGCCAGCACTTTTAGTCATAAACCTTATTTTTTCAATCGTGAGAACCTAGAACGCTATACCAAAGGAGTTTATTGTCGCCAATGTCCCCTTTACGGCCATTGTGACTTTGAAGGTAGCTACGAAGAATTAGAACAACGACTATTTCCCCAAGGAGAATTTATCAAAAAACCCAATAGTCAAAGTTGGCAAAGAGGCAAAAAAGGTAAAAAATGAGTAAACCAATCGTTTGGGTACATGGAGACTCCCTGAGTCCCTACAACCCCGCCTTACAAGAATACCCCAAAGCCCCAGCCATCTGGGTATGGGACGAGGAATTAATTGAAGAATCGCAACTAAGCCTCAAACGCATCACATTTATCTATGAATGCTTATTAGAACTACCCGTGATCATTCGCCGTGGTAAAGTAGCCCAAGAAATCTTAAAATTTGCCCAAGAAAACCATGCCGATTTAATAGTAACATCCACCAGCCCCAGTCCCAGATTTAATCACATTTGCGACCAAATAGAAAAAACCTTACCCCTAGAAACCTGGGAAACAGAACCATTCTTTGAATACGAAGGTTACATAGACCTCAAAAGATTCTCCCGCTATTGGAAAATAGCCGAAAAACACCTCCTCACCTAACTCCCCCTGCTCCCTGCTCCCTGCTCCCCTGCCTCTTAATCCCCCCTGCTCCCTGCTCCCCTGCTCCTCTGCCTCTTAATCCCCCAAATGCCAACCACCCTCACCGACACCCAAAACATCCTTTCCGACCTCATCAGCCGCTACTCACCCCGTGTAGATTACCTAGTCATCCGCCTCGAACAATCCGAAGGAACAGATATTTTATTACGTGGCGACCAAGTAGAAACCCTGAGTGAGGGCATTGCCATTGGTGGACATATTCGAGCGTGTTATAAAGGTGGCTGGGGATTCAGTAGTTTTAACCAACTAGCGACCATTAAAGAAAGGATTGAAGAGGCGATCGCCGCAGCTAGAATGGTAGGTGATGAAAAAACCATACTAGCACCCATTGACCCAGTACAAGCAATATGCCAATTACCCCTCACAGGCACTGATCCCCGCAAAATTCCGGTTGGGCAGAAAAAAGAATTGTGCGATCGCTATACTGATATATTAAAAAGCGTTGATCCCCGCATCACCACCACCTCAGTCCGCTACAATGACAGCGCTCAAAAAGTAATTATTGCTACCTCAGAAGGAACTTTAATTCAGCAATCTTGGGTAGATATGGAAATGCGTTTTGCCGCCACCGCCAGAAACGGCGAAACTGTGCAAACAGGTAAGGAAACTACAGGTTCTCGCACAGCTTACGAAGATTTAACAGCTTTGGATGAACAAGTTAAAGGTGCCGCCCAAAGAGCGATCGCAGCCTTAACTATACCAACAGTCAAAGGCAATACTTACACAGTAGTAATTGACCCCATTCTCACGGGTTTATTTGTTCATGAAGCCTTTGGACACCTTTCCGAAGCTGATATGGCTTACGAAAACCCAGACTTATTGGAAGTCATGACCATTGGCCGGCGGTTCGGCACAGAAGAACTACAAATTTTTGATGGTGCTGCCCCAGAAGGTCATCGTGGTAGCTATTTTTACGACGATGAAGGAACACCCAGTACTACTACCCAACTAATTAAAGATGGCATTTTAGTAGGACGTTTACATTCTCGTGAAACCGCAGGTAAATTAGAAGAAGCCCCTACTGGTAATGCACGTTGTCTGAATTATCACTTTAACCCCATTGTGCGGATGACAAATACCTGGATTCAACGAGGTAAAACACCAGTTACCGACTTATTCAGCGATATAAAATCAGGTGTATATGCCCGTAACTGGTTAGGTGGTATGACAAACGGGGAAATGTTCACCTTTAGTGCTGGGGAAGCCTGGATGATTAGAAACGGTAAAATAGCCGAACCTGTAAGGGATGTCACACTTTCGGGGAATGCTTTCCAAACCCTAGCCGATATTGAAGCCATTGGCGATGACTTTTATTGGGATGAGTCTGGTGGCTGCGGTAAAAGTGGACAGAACGGTTTAGCTGTTGGTTGTGGTGGTCCGAGTCTCAGGATTCGGGATGTGGTAGTTGGGGGAGAAAGTTGAAAACCAGTCTGGGGAGCGGGGTGCAGGGCGCAAGGGGAAGTTAGAAATTTCTTTAAACTTCCGGTTACTTAACAACCTTTCCTCTTCTCCCCTGCCCCCTGCACCCTGCCCCTCTGCCTCTTCCCACTCCCCACTACTGTGGACTAGAGTCTTTTCTTTCCTCGCGCACTTGGCGTAACTGTTGTATGAGTTTTTGACCAGATTCTAAAGTAGAAGACAGTGAATTGTTATTGGCTTCGGGTGTAGTCGATGGCTGGGGAATAACCACCGATGCGGGTGCTGACTGCTCATTTGTAATTCGCAGTTGTGGTAATGGTCTAAGACTAGCCGCCGGTGTCTGCTCTTGATTAGTCTCAGGAGTGTTGCCGTTGTTTTGGAAACGGAGGCTAAATGGATAACTGCTGATTTGCTCACCTCCTTTAGGAGACCTGGCATTAAAATATTCTCTTGCCTTTAACTGCAAGTCAGTAGAGACTGATTCCCCTTGGAATTTAATATCTAAAACCCTGCCTTGAGGGTCTACCACTAAGACACCCAAGACTGTGCCTTCAACATTCGGCTGCTTGGCAATAATCGTTTCCCGGATAACTGGTTTTTCTACTGAATTGGGGTATGCTTGCTGAATTTCTTTTCTCACGGCTTCGTATGAGTTTAGGGCGATGAGTCCCTGTGGCTCATTGACTCTCTGCAAAGGCAACTCAGGTGTTTTGGGGGCAGATCCTGGCTGCCATTTGGGAATACTTTGATTTGCCAAGACTAATTTGTCTTGAGCTTGTGGAGTTGGTTGGAGGCGCGCTATTAGCTCTTGGTTGGCATTAGTTTTAGCCGCATCATTACCAGTCCGTGGAGTTCGTGCAGTGGTATTTGTTGTGGTGGTAGTGGGTGGCGTATTTGGTAAGTCACTAGGTAATTGAGACGGAGTTACTTTTGGCAATCTGTCTACAGGTAGTGCTTGAGTTGCCACTCTGACTTCGCTTTGATTAAAACTGCGAGTGGATGGGGCAAATCTATGATTAGCCGCATTGAATCCAGAGGGATCAAATCGAATTGCCTGTCTGGGTGCGATCGCTTCAGGCTCAGGGACAATCGCAGGGGCAATCGCAGTCCTACGCGCGGCAGGTGCAGGTATAGGCAGCCCTTGGGGCAAGGAAACAGTGCGATTAGGATAAATAGAATAGTTAGATGTTATGTTTGGCGGCAATACAGACTGCCTATACACAGGCGGTGGTAAGGGGGGTAATAAACTTCTCTGAGTATCCAGATTCGGCGGCAGAAGTTGTGGTTGTTGAGGCAGTGCCGGTTGCAGAGAAACTTGGGATGGGGATGTATTGGGAGTTTCTGGTAGACGGTTTTGATCAGCTTGGCTTAATTCCAAGATACCCACTGATTTTGGTGATGCTGTGACTTGAGATGGCTCAGAGTCTACAGGCATCAATGGCACAATCAACGCAATAGCACCGTGAATGCCAATAGAGGCTATTGCTGCTATCCCAGTTGGTTGGCTGAGGATGTCCGGTATATTTTTTAGCAGGGAGACGTAAGACATAGCTGTTATCGTTCACTCGGCTCGGTTGCGGTTGACTAGCAAAGCAATTTTATCTTAATTACAAGAGATGCGTCCTTCTCAAAATCATAAATTCCTATACTGGTACTCAAAATGCCAGGATAGGCTTTTTTCAAGTTGTTAATTTTTCCATGAGAAAATGTTTCTCTTGTTAACTAAGCACTGGAAAATGATCACTTTTGAATGGCAATTTTTATGAGGAGATGCAGGATATAGACTGGAATCTAGGGTAGTTGCCACTGGTAGAGATGGCTACGCGCGCCGTAGGCTTCGCATCAGTCTAAGTGTATAACTATATTTGTTGGAGTTGCTTGTTTGATTAGCCGAATATTTGGGCGTGTTTGGCATAAATTACGTTCTGCCAACAAATATCAAGCGTACTTTTAAAACAAATTATAGTTTGGCTCAATTTTACCACATTAGTCCCATTTCTCACTGTAGCCAAATTGGCTATTTACCTGGAGTTTCAATTGGGAAAAATGGTAGTCCACAAATGCCAATTTGCCTGTGTTCACAAAATACTCTCTCTCACCCACATTCCCCAAAAATGCCATTACCCACAATTATTGTGCCTGGATATTTAGAAAGCGCGATCGCTTACCGTCAATTAGAACAATCTTTATTGCAGTTGGATATACCCACGGCCACAGTACCACTGCGGCGGCGTGACTGGTTACCTACCATTGGCAGACCTGTCACACCCATTGTGCAGCAACTCGACCGCACAGTACAACAGATGTTGCACAAACATAACGCGGCTCAAGTAAATTTAATTGGTCACTCCGCCGGAGGTTGGGTTTCCCGCATTTATCTGGGAGACCAGCCTTATTTAGCACCCGGTCAGGTGACATCCTGCTGCTGGAAAGCTCATTCTTTAGTTGCTAGTTTGATCACCCTCGGTACACCCCACATTAGCCAAGAACGTTGGACACGGCGAAATTTGGATTTTGTGACTCAGAACTACCCCGGCGCTTTTTATAAAAGTGTTCGTTACATTTGTGTAGCCGGGAAAACTATCTTTGGTCAAAGAAGACCCGGTGGCTGGTTAGCTTACAACAGTTATCAACAAACCTGTGGTCAAGGTAACACCTGGGGAGATGGTATCACCCCCATTGCGGCGGCTCATCTAGAAGGCGCGGAAAATCTGGTAATTCCCGGTGTCCAACATTCTCCCAGAAGCCCTGGAATTTGGTATGGCTCCCCAGAACCTTTAAAATCTTGGGTGCAGTATTTACTTTAGGAAAATTTACTTTTTTTAATAAATGCAAAATAATTTCATTTTTCTTAACTAAAATTGTAATAGAAATACATATTTAGCTAAGAACAGCAAGGGGACACCATGAACAGTACCCAGTTCGATAGAATTTTCCGGCGACTGGCGACGATTTTAGCCGTGGCGATTCTCAGCCTGTGCTTGATTTACATCACCACGGGAATTTTGCTTTCTTTTTACTACGAACCCACAGCAGGCGGTGCGTATGCATCTTTGAAAACGATTAATACAGAAATCCCCTACGGGTGGTTATTCCGCAGAGCGCATGATTTAGCTGGGAATGCAGTCATCGTGGTCGCGTTAGTGCAAATTGTGGTGATGTTTTTAGGGAGGCAATTTCGCAAAAGTTGGCTGACTGCTTGGATTAGTGGGATTTTCTTAACTTTAAGCGTGATTGGTCTAGATTGGACGGCAATGCTTTTAGACTGGACTCAAGAAGGCTACTGGCGTTTTAGCATTGAGCTAGGAACCATCGAAGCCATTCCTTTTATCGGTGGGCAACTACGAGACATCCTCACAGGAGGTGGAGCCATTAGCACAGTCACTGTTGCACACCTTAATACTATCCACAGCTATATTCTCACGCTTGCTGCTATTATTTTGGCTTTCGTACATTTATCTGCCCTCATTTGGCAAGAACAGCAAATGTACAAGGTCAGAGCATTTACTTCTTAGGAGCATCACCGCTAAAAAGTTGAGATAATTTCTCCAATGGTAGTTCTTCCACCTCTGGTAAAGTTTCTAGAGACAGGCGAGTTGATTGGCTACCACCGGATAAACGCTTTAATAAGTTAGGTCTAGGGTCATGCAAGAGATAGATAATGCGATCGCCTACTAACCATTCTTGACTAGCTGGCATCACCTGTAAACGGTCTTCTCGTTCTACCAACAACGGAATCAAATCTCCAGTCTTAATTTTTTCTTGGATGCGTTCTTGTTGTTTAGTAAATTCGGAATCATTGAGTGTAGTTGTCCCCAGCTTCACTCTGCCATCATTTAAATATTCATTCCAAGTCTTAATCACTAACTCAGTCGCGAAAGCTTGGCTAACTTTGTGACTAGGGCTGGAATTAGGTTGGGGTTTCCGGGGAAAAACTGCCAACACACGCGGCGGACTAAATTCTTCAGCCGCCCGTTGAGCCAAAACAAAATTCACCTCACCGTTATTCGTCATCGCCAAGAAAGTTCCCATAGAAGCCAGTCCAGCTTCTTCCAAAACCGAAACATCCAGGGCGCTGCTAGAAATCACCCGCACATCTTGTTCTGCTGCTTTTGCACAACGTTCCGGGTCTGTATCAATCATCACCACTGCTTCTCCCCGTTCTTGAAAGAAACGGGCAATCAACAAACTCAAGGGATTACAACCCACAATCACTGCCCCAGTGGCATCCTTGGAGGTGATTCGTAGCCATTTAGCAATGGTTCCCGCCGTTAACCCTTGACAAACCACCGTCATGATAATTGTCAAGAATACGAGAGCTTTGATGGCATCACCACCGTTAATACCGCGCTGTGTCAACGAAATGGCAAATAAAGAAGCCACCGAAGCCGAGACAATTCCCCTGGGAGCTACCCAGCTTAAAAAGAGTTTCTGCCGCCAATTCAGGTTACTGTTCCAAGTACAGCAGAGAATGTTGATCGGACGAACCACGAACATCAGTACCAAAACAGTAAAGACACTGCCCCAACCCAAGGCAAACACACTCGCAATGGAAAGGTCAGCCGCTAGGAGAATGAATAGCACCGAGACGCTGAGAATTGTTAGCTGACCTTTAAAGCTTCGCAATGAACGCTCTTCTGGGACTGAGGAGTTAGCAAATACCGCCCCAGCAATAACTGTAGTCATGACTCCCGATTCACTACGAATCATCTGCGCCACAGTAAACAGACCCCAAAGAATCGCCAGTACCACCAAGTTTTTTAACTCTGGCGAGAGAAAATTTGCGCGCTTGAAAATTAAGCTCATCAAGTAGCCGCCAGCGCCACCAATTGCCGCCCCAATTCCCAGACGCATCACTAAACCGATAATGGCATTGATGGGGTCAGCATCGCCGTTCATAATCGTGTCTAGGACAACGAAGGCCAGAATAGCTCCTACTGGGTCGATTAAAACTCCTTCTCCTTCTAAGATCGTTGCTACTTGACGATCTACATTGATTTGTTTAAGCAGGGGGCTGATGACAGTTGGCCCTGTGACTACAATGATGGAGCCGTAGAGAAAAGCTATATTCCAAGGGAATTCGCCCAGCCAGTGGGCTGCCATACTACCACCAATTAAGGTGATCAGTGTTCCCAGGGTGACTAGCAATTGTAGGCTAACTGAAACTCTGCCCAACTCCTGTACATCCAGGTTGAGTCCGCCTTCAAATAAAATTATTGCCGTTGCTAGGGCCACAATCACTTCTAGTCCAGTTCCGAGGACATGAGGATGCAGCACGCCCAGCCCATCGGAGCCAAGGAGAATGCCTAGTAGCAATAACAAGACAATACTAGGTAAGCGAAAGTATGCAGCCAGCACCTGGGCGGTAATGCCTGCAACAACTACGCTCACCATCTGTAGGGTTATTTCAAAAGATGCTTCCATGTTGTAGATTTTGAGCTATATATTTCAAAATCTTTTGTAAAGAATAGTAAATATCACCTCTACAGAGTACAACATCACATCCTCTGTCCCCAGGGAAATCCAGAGTTTTTTCATACTTAGTCCTGTATATTACTCCATTGGTCATAATTTGGAGAAACATCTGATGGTGCTAGGGCGGAAATTAAGGGACTTCCAATTAAAAAAATATTCCATTGCTGAGGTAGGCAGGGGAGCAGGGAGCACCGGAGCAGGGGGGATAAAGAACAAAGATGGTCTGATGAAATGGGGCAATTTATTTTCTGGAAATCCCTAAGAGTCCTTTGTTTAGTATCAAACACCAGGAAAAATTCAACCGCTACATTAGTCGCTGCTGATGCTACTGCCTTGTGTTCCTGATGCACAAATTCAACTATAAGCTATGTATTGCCGCCTATTTTAGTCTGGAAAATTTTTTTTGGAAAAACTGTTGACATCCACTAGAAAATTAGTTACTCTATATAAAGTCTGAGTCTTACGCCCCCATCGTCTAGAGGCCTAGGACACCTCCCTTTCACGGAGGCGACGGGGATTCGAATTCCCCTGGGGGTATTTCCAGAACATAAAATCAAATAATATCTTTTTGTTTTTCAGATAAGCCTTTTCCTCGGTGATTCGTCCCGAAGAAAAGGCTTATTATTTTGGATGATTTCAGATTACAGAAAAAAGGGTGTGGGGTGTGGGGTGTAGAAGAGCAACAATCAAAAACTTTAGTTCTGAGTTCAGAGCTTCAGTTCAAAAAAAGGAATTGTATCAAGAATGGGGCGCGAGATACAAAGCGTCCTTACTTCAATCCCATGTTTTTAAACGTGGGTTCCGCACACCCTACACCCTATCCCCTACACCCTCTCAAGTAGTTAATTGCTCTACACGCTGGTGAATAGCTAAAAGATTTACCCGCAGATCATTGCTGAGACGACGCTCAATGATGGTGATGGGCATGGTGAGTTTAGGCCAGACTTGAATGGTGTAACATACAGTAGTGCCTTGATCCTCACCCTGAGAATAAGGCTCTAAACACCAGCTACCAGAAAAGCCTTTGAAATCGCCTTCTACCATTGAGAAATTAATTTCTTGAGGGAAGCATTCTTCCAAATCTAAAACTACACGCGCCGAAAAGTTGAACTTGAGTAAGCGCTGTGAGCCTATTTGTTCGAGTCGGATACCACCTTGAGGATGCTCCAGCAAACAACTCTTCGCTAGGTTGGGAATGAACTCAGACAAGGCTTCATAGTCTGTGAGTACTTTCCAGATGCGTTCAACGGGTTGAGGAATTTGGATTTTAGCGCTAATTTTCCTCTGCCTCTCGGCTATTTTCTCAACTTTCACTACTACATCTGGTAAACCAGCTGCATCAATAGTTATGTTGTTTTCTAGCTGTATGTGATCAGTTGTGGCGCTGGGGTCAAGATTTTCTGTGATGTTGTATTGTTGAGTCACTGTTAGTATATGGTTTGCTTTCGTGGGAAAATTGGGGCAGAGTCAGGGTGAAACAAACTTCGCTCAGTGGGGAATCTGAGATTTGCATACTCTCAACGGCGATCGCCCCATTCAAGTGCTGTACTAAAGATTTGACTAAAGCTAGTCCCAGTCCAGTCCCAGGGTGCCAGCGTCCTTTACCACGACGGAATTTGTCGAAAATATAGGTGGCTTCCTCTTCGCAAATGGCACGCCCTGTATTAATCACCTTAATAATAATTTGATCAATTTGTGCTTCAACTTGGTGAAATGCTTTTAGGTGAATAATCGTATCATGTTCAGAATAGGTATAGGCATTATTTAATAACTCTTGGAGGATGCGGTCAAAACTGTCTAGTTCGGTTTGTAGTGTTAATGGCTGCTTCGGTAAATCTACGGTAATGCTTAAACCTTTATCTCCTAGCCTTTTCTCAAAGGCTGCACCTAGTTCCTCAATTTTGCTATTTAAATCAATGCTTTCAAATTGTAGGGGTTCTTGATCAGATTCTAGTTTCTGTAAGGTGAGCAAGTCATTAATTAAGTTGATTTCTTTGGTACATTCTTGCTCTAAAATGTCCATGTATCTAGCTTGACGCTCTGGTGCTATTCCTGGCAGCCGTAAATTCTTAATTGACATCAGCATATTTGTCAGGGGGTAGCGCAAGCGATCGCTCATGTTGCTCAAAAATTCATCTTTGAGTTCGTTGATTTCCCGGAGTTGTCCCACATATTGCCGCGTTTTTTCATGCAATTTGGCTTGGAGTTCCAAACTGCTTTTTAATTTGGCTGTCCGTTCATCTACTACAGTCTGTACTTGCCTTAATGTCTGTGATTGAATTATGGCATTGCTGACTTGGGCGCAGACCATTTCTAGAAGATTTAATTCTGCTGGTTGCCAATTGCGTGGTAGTGCTTGTTGTAACACTAGAAATCCTAAAACTTTGCCTTGATTCTCTAATGACATTAACAGCACTGTCGGTAAAGCCTCAATTCTCAACAATGGGGCTACTGTACCAGCTGCTTCTATGTCTATATAGTCACTGATGATCACTGGGCTGCCAAATTCTGTAAATACCCGTTGACATAAACTACAGTCTTCGAGGGAAAATGTCTGAGTTGAAGTTTCCGGTTTAATCGTCTGGAAATTTGGGATTTCCCGGTTCCATTCACCCACAACAGTCCCTTTGGCTTTGGGAATTTGGTTTTTAGATTTAATTTTAAATAGTGGATCTGTGTATTGGAGTAGGATCAACAAACCCCGATCTGCCTGTAATGATTCGGCTGTCGAGGCGATCGCTAACTGGAGCATTTGATTCAATTCCAAGTTAGTCCGACTTAGTAAAGCTAATTGCTTGATTAAGGCTTGATGATGCTTGTTCTTTTGGAGATACTGATGTTGAGTCGCAATTAGCTGGGCTTGTATGACTTGAGAAAAGGCGATCGCACAGGACGATTCTATGTCTTTGAGCAGTTGTTTTTCTGACTCCTGCCAATCATAAGTCTGGAATTTAATCAAGCAAATCACGCCGTTATTTTTGCCCCTTAACCGCGTCGGGATTGCCAAAACAGCTTTAATCGGTAATGGCAAATATTCACACCCCACTACCAAACTGTTTTGAATAGTTGAAATGTCCTCCATCGTTAATGGTTCAGCAGCACATTGCACCACTGGTAAGTCCATCATTAACTGTTCGGTTGAGAACGTCTCGCTCAGGTGCGTCCTTCTCAGATATTCATCAGAACACCAATTAGCAGCAGTCGCATTACCTGAGACTTCGTTAGTAACTGTAACTAAGCAGCAACAGTCTACATCAAAGGTAACTCCTAGCAATTTGGCAATCTCTTGCAGCATCAATGACGTTACCGAACTCTTGGCAATGATGTGGTTGATTGTTTGTGCCAGATGCTGGGCTGGTTCTTCCTGATGCTGCATCAACTTCACTGCGTATGATTGTGGCCGCTCTAGATCATTCGAGTATTTTGGTGGCAATGATAGATAATTGTTCATTTCTGGTACGCTCTTGGATAATTACCCCGTTTTGTGTCTACCCAATTTCTTGGCATATCCTTCACCGTTAATTACGTTGCGACACCCTGATCAATTGCAAATCTTTTATAAAAACTGACTTTCACCTGTTATAGCCCTTTCTATTTCAGATGAACAAGTTACTGATATATGGAACTGATGTCTATATAATAAGCATAAAAATATTTCAAAGATCCTAATCATGCATCCAGATACTGTTTAAATTTTTGTGCAGATTTAATTAGCTAACTGGACACTAGGATATCTTGTTTGTCACTATACATAAACCGTATTTTCTCTTGATTTTAGACAAGAATTCTAGAAATATAACTGTATTAATACTGTTTTTACTGATAAATTTATGTGTTTTATGCTAAAACTTTTTTTAGATCCAGGTAACTTTACTATTGGTGTAACAAAAAGCCAAATATTGCCATTGCAGCCCTTGGGAACCAACTTCAGTGAACAACTTTCGACAAAGGCGCTCATTCAGCCAAAAATCCTCTGCGCTTCATCTGGGAGGATTAACTTCACAAAACTTTAAACAGGTCACAGATAAATACTTGAGCAGAGATAAAGACATAAAACAGCATATATTTTGTTCCCATAAAATCTACCCATAGTCAGAATGAAGCTAAATTCCGAATGCAGCCCATTTGTACTAGTGAGTCAGTGGGCTGCATTCACCGGCATCAAAGACTAAGATGTTAAACTTTCGAGACTTAGAGGAACCATATCGCCATTCCTCGTGAGTCCTAACAACATCGGTTGTTGGGGTTGAATTAATTGACCTGTGAGTACACAACGTTCTTCTTGTTGAGCTGTAGCAGCTATACTAGCTCGAATATCGGCTTGCGAAAATCTGGGTTTCCACTCACCTGATTTTTGTTGTACATAATTCCAGAGGATATCTCTGATCAAAGCTTGATATCCTTGATTTCCGGCGATTTCTTTGAGTTTATCTTTAAGTTCCCGTTCCAGGCGGATACTGGTAACTTCCATTTCGGTGGTGGGAGTGCGAGCGATTGTATGCATAACTTTTGTGACTTAAAGGTATGGACAGTATAGTAATACAAGTGTAGTATGTTTAAAGAAATGTTCAAATAGGTGAAATTTGCTGTGAAATTCGTCTATCCCATCTCCACTTCCTTGTGTGCTAACATCTGCCGAGCCAGTTGGGAATTAGCCGCCGTGGGAGTGGAATACTTATTTATGGGCGATAGTAACCGAGATCATTGGCAAATCACAAAAAGTAATCATGATTTGAGATATATCAGCCAGAGTCTGCTGAGTTTACAACCAGAAATAAATCGAAGAAGTGGGGGCGGGAAACGCTACAGTCTGAGGAATACTGTACCCAAGTAAGACCAGAAAATTTTGCGGTCAAATTTTAACCCCCGCCTCACCCACAGGAGAAGCGGGGGTTTTTGGTCTGGAGTAAAGCTGTGACAATACAGTTCTGGATAGATGTGCAAGCAAACCTGGAATCACACGAGAGCATAAGGAATGCTGAAATTAACTTACACCGAAAGCAGCTTTTATTTAGAGTGTCTAACTGAGTCACTAGAGAAATGGGTGGCGCAGCGAGTAGTTTTTGCACTGCGTGTTGGGCAAAATCTGTATGTTGAATCCAGCACTGCTTCCTTTCTGCTTCCTCTTGATTTACCAGGAATAGAGATGTTGAAGGCGGAAGTTAAACAAAATAACAGTGAAATTATTACCTTGTGTGCTTGTGATAGTGAGTATATGGAAGTTACTTTGAGGGGTTTTTGGCTATCAGATAATTGTGAAGATGCTGTGGGTTTGTTTGCTACCACTATCAGTGATTCTTCTAGTGAGGCTTTGTCCTCAGCTTCAGCCATTGAGGTATTTTTACATCAACTTTGGCAAGACGCGCAAGCTTGTGCTTCTGTGATGAGCGAGTGGTATGATTCCTAGATTCAGCCGATCTACCTAAAGGTTGATTTCGTCGCAAATATAAATAGAATAAATTTCATTCTACAGGTCGATACAAATGTAAGTGAATTACAGGTAAAACTGTAAGAGATGAAATTTGCTAGAAGAATATATGTCTGTGTACAACACAATGATTAATTAGGTATTGACGATTTGATTATTCAAAACGGAAACACCAAAAAAAATCTTCACTATTTCATGGTTTAAAGAATAAAAAAAGCACCCATTAATGATTCAATGCCCATGTTTTGGTAATAAAGGCATTGATTAATTTTTCAATGTGCAAATCTAGCGTTGTTGAAGCTGTTATTGAGGATTAAAGATGAAGATTGTTGATTTTGTTTTATCTATTTTACGCCCAGTGCGTTTTGTAGTTGTGGCTTCTGCCTGTACGTTGCTATTTTTATCTAGTGTATCACCTGCTTTTGCCATCAGTAGCTATCAAAGTGATCCCCAGGAAGGCCCGACACAACTTCTGGAAACTCAACGAAGAACTGACGAGGTGGCTAAATCCCAACCCTTGAAACTGAAAGAAGTTCAAGAAAATTCCAACAAAGGACTCAATGAAGTTCAGGGAGATGCTGACATTGACAAGATGAAGAATCCTGAAAATTCACAGAGTTCAACTTCAGTAGAAGATAATGTCCAGAATTTCTTGGAAAAGGTGACAGGTAAAAAGTAAGCTATCAAATTCATTAGAAATACTCTAAGCTTTAGAACCCCGTTTTCTCAAATTAATCGGGGTTCTGGGATTTTTATGTTTTATAGCCGGGGAGTGGGGAGAAGAGGAACGGGGGCAGGGGGCAGGGGGCAGGGGAGAAGAGGAACGGTTGTTAAGTAACCGGAAGTTTTAAAGTAATTTCTCACTCCCCCTTGCTCCGGTGCTCCGGTGCGCCCCTGCTTCTTCTGGGGAGTGGGGAGTATGTCAAGATTTGATGGTTAGTTTTGGTAGCTCTGACACTCTGAAGTTTCGGGATGTTTGAAAATTCGTAGAGTAGTATACCAAATTCCCTTTGCTACAACTCTTTTTGAAGAGTCGAGAGGTTTTGAAAACCCGATTTTGTGCTAATAACAAAAGTTTTTCCTTTCCCTGTGCTGCTAGGAAATGGCTGAGGAGGGAAGGGGGTTAAGTGCGGTGATGTTTTGGTGTGAGCAATAATACTTTTGAAACATTCTTTAAAAGAGCGATCGCTTAAATAGAATATTCTTTTGAAGAAGTTTATAATATAATATAATCAATAAAATTAAGAATTCCGTGGCTCTTGTAGTTTTCGTTGCAAAAAGAATGACGGGTGAGCATTTACCAAAATTTACTATATAAGTAATTCCCCGATCCCCTACAGCAGTGTTTTCTACCATCATGACGCGAGAGCCAATCTTAATTAAGGGAAATTGCGGGGGCTAACTTAACATAATTTATTGTGCAGTCGCGCCTGTCAGAGAATGATCTGCTGCTTAAATCCCGATTGCCCAAATCCCCTAAATCTCGACAAAACGAAGTTATGCCGAACTTGTAGCACCCCCTTGGTGCCACTTTTGCGAAATCGCTTCCGCGTCATTCGGGTCCTTTCCGATGAGGGGGGATTTGGCAGAACTTATTTATCTGAAGATACAGATAAACTCAATGAACGTTGTGTAGTTAAGCAGTTAGCGCCGAAGTTTGAAGGAACTTGGTCGCAAAAGAAGGCTGTAGAGCTATTTGCCGAAGAAGCAAAGCTTCTGCAAGAATTGGGAGAACATCCACAAATACCAACTCTGTTAGCTTATTTTGAGCAAGATAACTGTTTGTATTTGGTACAACAGTTTGTCAATGGGCA
This sequence comes from Nodularia spumigena CCY9414, assembly GCF_000340565.2. Lineage (NCBI taxonomy): Bacteria > Bacillati > Cyanobacteriota > Cyanophyceae > Nostocales > Nodulariaceae > Nodularia > Nodularia spumigena. Next base: position 600,236 of record NZ_CP007203.1, on the reverse strand, counting down.
GAATTTGTTAAACGAGTTGCAACGGCGAAAACTTTATAAACCTGGGGAAATCCACGGGATTTTGCTGCATTTATTGCCTGTGCTTCAGTTTATCCATGATCGTGGTGTGATTCACCGCGACATCAAACCAGAAAATATTATCCGCCGATATGGTGACGGACGATTAAGCCTGATAGATTTTGGTTCCTCGAAGCAATTAACGGCGAGAGTACAGAAAAAAGTCGGCACATCTATTGGTTCTCATGGTTATTCGCCATTGGAACAAATTAGAGATGGTAAGGCTTACCCAGCTAGTGATTTGTTTGGTTTGGGGGCTACTTGCTTTCATTTGCTGACTGGAGTTTCCCCGTTTCAGTTGTGGATGGAATATGGCTATGGCTGGGTGACTAATTGGCGACAATATTTGCGAAGTCCTTTGAGTGCTGAATTGGATTATGTTCTGGATAAATTATTGAGAAAAGATATCCAGCAGCGTTACCAATCAGCTGATGAAGTGATTAGAGAGTTGATTCCAAAACAACCACTAGCACTACCGCCCACAGGTAAGTCTTCGGGAAAAATACCAGTAACTCAAGTTTCATCTTTACCAGTTAAATATACTTTACTGAAAAATGTTGTCTTGGTAAGTGCTTTAATTCTGTTATTTGGTATCCAAGATTCCTGGTATCAGCAATATCGTCGTGTCCACACTGTTTTATTGTCTCGGCTGAGTCAAACTCGGAGTAGTTCGAGAAAGTCAGTTGTTGATCAGTCGCCCAATTTGAATTTAAAGAACATTTCTTTAAGTAAAGTTTTACAAGCTGATCAAGGTTTGGTTTTATCTGTGGCGATTAGTCCCGATAGCCAGATTTTTGCTAGTAGTGGGGAGCGCCTAATTAAAGTTTGGCATCTAGGTACAGGAAAAGAAATTGCTACTCTCAAAGGCCATGAACAAAGGGTAAATGTGGTAGCTATTAGCCCAGATGGACGTACTCTGGTGAGTGGTAGTGATGATCAAACTATTAAAATTTGGGATTTGTTTACTGGTGAGTTAATTCGCACGCTGAGGGGACATTCTAATTCAATTCAGGCGATCGCTATCAGCCCCGATGGTGCAACTTTGGCTAGTGGTAGCGATGACAACACGATTAAACTGTGGAATATGTCCACGGGAAGTTTAAGAAGCACACTCAGAGGACATACATCTTGGGTGCGATCGCTGGCTATTAGCCCGGATGGTATAACTCTTGTTAGTGGTAGTTTTGACAAAACGATTAAGATGTGGGATCTGAACAAAGCCGTTTTTATCGACACACTTAATTCAGATACCCAAACGGTGACATCTATTGCTTTTAGTCCAGATGGTATGACTTTGGCTAGTGCTAGCCGCGATGTCTACGGCGGGAAGCTACGCACAATTAAACTGTGGAATTTAGCCACAAAACATAAAAGTCACACACTGGCAGAAAATGCCCAAACGGTGACATCTATTGCTTTTAGTCCAGATAATACCACTCTTGTCAGTGGTAGCCGCGAGCGCACAATTAAACTGTGGAATTTAGCCACAGGTAAGGAGATGGGTACACTTCTGGGACATAAAGATACTGTAACATCAGTAGCCATTAGCCCCGATGGTAAGTCCCTTGTCAGTGCTAGCGAAGACAACACGATCATGATTTGGCGCGTGTCGGAGTAATGGGAGTTGCATATAGCTTGCAAATGAGATACTCAATTGCATAATATGAATTCCAACAACAGCGATGAAATATTTTCGGTGAAAAACAATCGGCTATGTTGGCTTTCGGTGTTGACTTTGTGCATGGTTGAAAAATCATAAATTGCCACACATCCATGTGTATTTAGCACGTTTACCAGGCTTTATATAGTTTTTCAAACAAAAACTTTCGATATACGATTGTATATGAGTTGGAAAAATCTTGCTAACATAATACGCACACCAATCACAATTTACGTGATTATTACACAGTGTTATAATTGTTTCGATTCTATGCTGAAATAGCATTCTAGTTTTTAGCCAAATGAATGCAGTTAAACCTGCATTACCATTACTGCTGATATATGCAAACATTACTAGATACTTCTTTATAGTCAGGACTTACGCAAAATTATGAAAAAACGAACCACGAAGGACACAAAGGACACGAAGTCAAGAGGGTTTCAGAGAGTTCTTGCGTAAGTCCTAATAGTGTCTAATAAATGATCACAACAGTGGAAGAATGTACCTTTATTTTTTCTAAAGGTTCGTTTTGAAGTGGAACTTGGATACAGCAGTCAGCAGTTTTATCTTGACTCTAAACAAGAAATCAGACTACACATTAAATAATAATGAACAACCAACCTCTCCGTATTGCTATTTTTACAGCAGTGTATGCTCCGTTTTTGTCGGGGATTTCCATCGCAGTACACCAACGGGTTCGTTGGTTACTACAGCAAGGCCATGAAGTCTTTTTAATCCACCCTCAAATCAACGACCAGTATCCCAAAGAAGTTTGCTCGCGCCCCATGCTAGGACTAGATGAATTAAAATCTTTTCCTAAATTTTCTGCTTATGCATACCCGACAAAACCACTTTTCTACTACAAGTCTGCTCCCGAACCATTACACCACAAGCATTGGAGCGATACCAAGTTGCTCGAAAACTTCCAGCCTGATGTTGTGCTTGTTGAAGAAGCAACGCAAATGAGGGGTTTTTACTCACTTTTTTGGGGAGGTTATGGCCGCGCTATTGGAACCGAATATGCACATCAAACAGGTACGCCAACAGTATCACTTTTCCATACTAATGCTGTTGGTTGTATCCAATATTTCTTAGGAAATTCATTATCTCGTTTGATTCAGCCGATAATTCCCCTCGTGAGCAAACGCTTTAGTGAAGCTTATGACATAAATTTCTTTTCGTCTAAAGAACAGCTTGCTCAGTATAAAAAGATGCAAGTTAAACGTGGTGTCTATCTACCTTATCAAGGAGTTGATTGCCAAAAATTCCATCCTAAAAATATTTGTTACGATCCTATTCCTGATGACCACAGACCAACGATGCTATTTGTTGGACGCATTACCCCAGAAAAGAATGTCACTCAACTCTTAGAGATATATCCCATCGTTGCTGCAAAAATACCTGATATCCATTTGGTAATTGTTGGAAGTGGTCCCCAGGATGAAAAAATTCTTAGGCTTGCTCAAAAGTTTAAATCCGGAGTGACGATTTGGGGAGAGTCTCATGGCACAGAACTTTTGGGTTGGTTTGCTCGTGCAGATATATTTGTTAACCCCTCTTTCGTCGAAAATTTCTGCACAACTAACAATGAAGCATTAGCTTCTGGAACCCCTGTGGTTACTACTTTTGCACCATCCACATCGGAGCAGATATTTCCTAGTGTTAATGGCTTTTTAGCTGAACCCAATAATCCCAAGGATTTTGCCGAGAAGGTGATCACAATTTTATCAAATCCTGACCTCAAAGAAGAAATGTCTCTACGTAGTCGTAAGTCAATTCTAGAGTTTGATTGGTCGAGATGTATGGAAAAGTTAGAGGAAAAACTCTATCAACTTGTTGAAGCATCAAAGCCTTCGGAAGTATTATCGGTCTCGTCACGAAAGAATACAAAAGAGCGTGTTGTTGTAAACACTCTTTCAAGTCAGTAATAACTTGTTAAAAAAACAAATGAAATCGGAACACAATTTTCCTAGCAATCAATTAGTCCTAAGTAACTCTCTACCCTTAACCTGGGAGCGTATTGTTCCCAACCAGACAGCAAATGATTCGGCAAGTCAAAAGTTTCTTGATCTACATTTTGGACGCTACAAAACTGCTTCTAGCTATGTTACCGATAAAAAAGTTCTAGACATTGCTTGTGGTAGTGGATACGGTAGTCGAATACTTCGGCTTGCAGGAGCCAAGTCTGTAGTAGGAGTAAGTAGGTAGGCACAAACAATCGAATATGCCAAGAAAAATTATCAAGAAAACGATCTAGACTTGATCAGCGCCGATGCAGAGCAGTTTGAATGGTCAGAGCGTTTCGATATTGTTACCTCGTTTGAAACTATAGAACACCTCTATGATCCTGAAAAATTTCTCGAACGCATTCATAATCTTCTGATTCCTGATGGAGTATTTCTGCTCTGCGTACCACTAGGAGAGACACGTCACATGGACCGATACCACCTTCATGCATTTAGTCAGGAGGAGATGTTCGCTCTTTTGAAAAAGACGGGATTTTCGGTAGATTGGCATCATTGCGATGAGTGTTTTTTGACTCGTTCTGAGCTACTGCGCTGGGGAAAGTTATATCCAGAATCTAGTCCATCAATCAATGAATTGTTGTTTAGCCGTAGAGGATGGCGAATTATATATGACTTTGTTTTTCGTGGCGGTTTTGACATCCCTCAAGTATTAATTTATGCTCGCAGGATAAATTGAAAGTTTGCTTACGGACTCTTCAAGAATCCCCCGGCTTTAGACGTGGGGAGATGTCAAATCTTAACTACTAATCGCGCCTCTGACTAAGATGACTGTGCAGTCTACACCAGAGGCGATCGCTTCGGGAATATTACCTTGAACTGCTTGCTGTAATAATCCCTCACGAGAAGCCCCTAAAACCACAACATCATAACCTTCGGTTTTCACGAGATTAATCACTCCTTCAGCCACCGAATCAGCTTGGACGGGGATAGCAACTACATTGCTGGATAATTTACGGCGACGCATTAATATCCGGATGGCTTGTTCTAAAACTGTCATGTCTGGCTTTAACTGAGATGGTTTAAACACCTGCGTCAGCCGAATGTATGGATTATCCCCCAATGTCGCTAAAGCAGGTAATAATTTAATCGCTACTCTGACATTAGGACCGCCAGCCATTGTGACTAGCCAACGGTTGAATTTGGGAGTGGGGAATGGGGAATGGGGAATGGGGAGTAGGGAGTGGGGAGTATTACCCAGTTTTACTAGCATTACGTCGCAGGTGGCTTGACGAATGATGGTATCTACAACATTGCCAAAAATCCGCCCAGGGGTAGAAGTTTCACCTTTCCAGCCCATTAAAATCAGGTTTATATGTCGTTCGTGGATGGTTTCCAATATTGCCTCGGCTGGGTCGTGGGCGACTCTAATTTGGGTGTGTAAGGGAATTTTCCACTTTTTAGCCAAAACTTCGGCTTGTCGTAGTAAGCGGCGACTTTTGGCGGTTCTGACTGATGTTTCTGAGGGGGAATTGTGACGCGATACTAAGATTATTTGCACACACTCGATTTCATAGTGGCGATCGCGCGCAATAGCTGCGGCCATTTGCAAGAGAATGGCGGCGGTTTCGGGATTGGCTACTGGTACTAATAATCGACCTCTGCCAATATTAGGCGATCGCGTTTGATAAACTACATAAGAAGGTTCCGGCTGTGATTCTGGGGTAACGTTGCCATAATTCAAATGTTCAGCTTGGGCGCGGATGATGTCTGCACGGGTAATAATCCCCACTAATTTCCGCCCTTCCACCACTGGTAAGCGACTAATTTGATAGCGATCTAGCAAATACAAAACATTACTGAGGTGATGCTTGGGTTTGACAGTTATGGGGGAGTGGATCATAATCTCCCTTAATGAGACATCCTTTGGTGACTGGCTATTACTCAGGATGTAGGAATCACTATCGCGTTTGGTGACAAAATCCGATTGTGTGATAATCCCGATGAGTTTGCCATTCTCTACCACTGGAAAGCCCCGATGATGGGAACGGGAAAATACTTGCATTGCTTCTTCTAATGTCATATCTGCATCCAGAGTTTCGACTCGATGCTGCATGACATCGTTAGCTGTTAACTTTGTTAATATTCCTTCGGGGGAAACAGCTTTAGTAATTGTGATGCCTTTTAGCTGTAATAGTTTGTCATATAAAGATCCCGGCATTACTTTGTCCGAAACCAAGTATGCAGCTACAGATACAATCATCAAAGGTAGTACCAAATTGAAATCTGTAGTCATTTCAAAGACAATTACTATGGCTGTGATTGGTACTTTAGAAACAGCACTAAAAAAACCGCCCATACCAGCTAAAGCGTAAGTTGTGGGGGAATCCACTGCTAAGAAATAAGAGGCGGATACACCAACTAGATGTCCTAAACAAGAACCCAAAATCAGACTCGGCGCAAATAACCCCCCAGGCGCACCGGAACCAAAGGCCACCAGGGTGAGCAGAAATTGAGATAAAAAGGCGATCGCCGCAAAAGTTATATTAGCTTCACTGATAATCATGTACTCCCGTAAGCCCGCATAATCACGGAAAGATTCCGGAAGCATTGCCACTAATAAACCGGAAATACATCCAGCTAAAGCCATTTTTAGCGGTAAGCTGAGGTGTAAATTTTGATAAATTTTAATACTGGCGATTAAACCACGATTAAATAATGCACCCAGGAACCCTGCTAAAATCCCCAACAAGACAAAAAAGGGAATTTCTGGCAAAGTGAAGTTACTGGCGTATTGCAACAATTCCAGGTTAAGTTGCAAACTACCCCCACCCAACAGCCGAGATACTACACCACCAATAAAGGAAGCGATAATGGCGGTTCCTAAAGTCAGCCCTGATAAATCTTGGAGTAATTCCTCTACGATAAACAATACACCAGTGATTGGGGCATTGAAAGCGGCCGCTAAACCCGCACCAGCACCCGCAGCAATCATCTGTCGTCGATGATCTGGGGAGGTGGGAACCCAGCGACTCATTCCTGCTGCTAAACCCGCCCCTACATGAACGGTGGGGCCTTGTCGCCCCAGAGCCATTCCTGAACCGAGGGTGATAATAGCACTGATTAACTTTACCGTTGCCACTCGCCAGGATAATGTAATTGGGACGTTAGCAAGAGTGGCTTTGACTTGAGGGATACCGCTCCCTGAAGCTTCTGGTGCAAATCTATTCACCAAAGAGCCAGCTATAAATCCAAAGCTCAGACCAATGGTAGGTAAGACTAACAATGCTGGTACAATTTGGCTAGTTTGGACTCGCCATGTTCCTAAAAATCCTGAGCCGAATTTCAGGAACACCGCAGAAAGGGCGGCTACAAGTCCAATAATACAAGCTTCGGCGATCGCTAAACCTCTTGTCGGTTGCAACCAAAGGCGAAAGCGCTGAGTCAGACCAGAAATCGCCATAATAATTATAATTAATCAGATTAAATTAACCAAAGGTCAACATAATTAAACATAAAACCTTGAGGATATAGATCCCCGACTTCTTAGAGAAATCGGGGATCTGAGTATTGCGTTTTTTAAGTTTGAGCTACTTATTCGGCAATTTGTGACAAAAATAATTTTACAGGTATTGAACATAGGTTGATTTTCCCTGGTTATAGTTATAGCTTGACAAAGCTCATTTTTAAATCCTACCTGTTGTAGATAACCCTTCTACAATCAGTGATGGGGTATAACAAGACCCATTCCAATCAGCGTCGCTACCTAGTGCTACTAATTGTTTGAGAACTGTGTAGACATTACCGGCAACCATTGTATCTTTGACACGGCCAATTATCTGACCGTTTTTAACACGATAACCCAAATCAACGTTGATGGAAAAGTCGCCAGAAATACCGTTGCCACCACCTAACATTTGATCCACAATTAAGCCATCATCCATTTGCTCAATTAAGTCTTGTAGTGATGCTGAACCAGGCTGAATCAAGAAATTAAATAAGCCAGGGCTAGGATAACTGCCAAAACTAGGGCGAAAACCATTACCGGTAGTGTTGATACCTAGTTGTTTTCCTGTGGTGCGATCGCAATAAAAATTTTGTAAAATTCCGTCTTGAATAAATACTACAGGCTTTGTGGGAGTACCTTCATCATCAAAGGGACAACTATAAGGGCCAGCCTGTGGGTCTTGGTATAGGGTGAGACTCGATGACATCACTGGCTTACCCAGGCGTTCTACCCAAGGAGACGCTACTTCCAAAATGCGTTTCCCATTCAAAGCTGCTTGTGCAGTTCCCCACAGCATATCAGCAGCTTTAGAGGTAAACAACACGGGAACGCCACCGGTGGGCGGTGGGACGTTTCCTTTCGCCCAATCTAACCTTTGTAAAATTTGATGGGCTAATTTCTCAGGGTGGAGAATATCCCGTTGGGTTTGTCCATCAGCAACACTCAAAAAATCATCACCCCGTACCCATTCGGCTGACATATAGCAATTCAGGGTAGTGTCAGTGTAGTAACAATCTAAACCTTGACTATTGACAAGTCTAGTAGTTTCCACATCACACTCCCAATCACTGCTGCAAAGCACATCGGGATAAACATCACGAATCAGAGCGATCGCCTCTTTACCCCAATTTACCAATAATTGTAATGGTACAGTTGACCCGATGTCTGGATAAGATGGCTGAGAATTCTGGACTAACTCCACTGGTTCTGGTTGATTCAGCTGACTCAAAGCCAAAGCTCGTTCCACCATTGTTTGTGCGGCGACAGAACCATAAGCTACCGTCACTCCTGGTCGCCCATTGCGCCACAGTCGGAGGGCTGTGCCTTCAGATTGGCTGGTTTCTAGCTGTTTAAGACGGTTAGCCTCAAAAAATACGGGACGAGAAAGCGATCGCGACTGATAGACCTCCGCAGCTTCTGCTCCCGATTTGATAGCTAGTTCCAGCAGCTGTTCTGCTAGTGTATCTTGTGACAAGTTTTCAGAACCCATGACCCTCGGTGAATTGTGGATTTTGAGGTCTAATCTTGCTGCAAATGGATAAAAGCAGGTAATTATCCCAAATCATTGGTGTCCGTCGGCATATATTGGTAAAAGCCATTTAAAAATGCAGATGGACGCAGACAATTATCCCAAATCATTGGTATCTATCTGCGTTTTATGCACTCACAAAATTCTCCGAAAATCGTCCTTGTGTATTAGTTTGTATCAGTATTTGACATTTAACTCAGTTATAAGCACTCCCTACTTACGCAAGATTTAAATTTTGTAGCAGCCAAAATCCGGTGAAAGACTCTGCTTGAGGATCAGACTGCACACCAATAAAATGCACTCCATTCGCTTTTTCTTTGGCTTGCTCATAACCTTTGGCTTCTGCTAAAGTTTGGGGGTTTGTGATATTAGCCAAAATCCAACTTTCAGTAGCACCAGTTTCTAAAACCAATCTCTGTCCTTGTTTAGTGTCAAAGTTTAAGCAAGCCAACTCCAAACCCGACATCCACCCTGCTATGGGTAAAGCTCTGGGTGAGAAAATTAACACACCAGGAATGCGAGTTTCAGGGGACACATTAGCCAATTCCAAAGGAAAAGCTTCGCCAAAACCAATATCCCATTCTGACATATCCGCAAATTCAGCCGCTTGTAGGCTGACAAATGCCCACTGCTTCCCTTCTAAAGCATCTGGTAAACGTTGAGGTAAAGGGCTGTCTAAGCGCACCGAGGGATTAGTCCCGCCTTGATACCCTGGTTCTTGAGGATAAACTTCCTCCATGCGTTGTCTCAACCATTGATTGAGAACTAAAATCCGGCGGCTAGGTTGAGCAGGAATACCCACATCCTGGCAAGCTTTAGTAATCATATTGCTCATTTGACGGCGGAAAAAGCGGATTCTGATTGGTGCTTCCCCTGCTTTGTCAATTGCTTCCTGTAACGCTGTCCGCAACCAAACCGAATTTACCTGAGTACTGGGACAATACTTGGCATAACGAAACAAAGATTCCGGTTTTGTGCTGATATCCGAAGGACTTTCGCAAACTAAGACTTCCCAAACTTTTTTCTGCTTTTCGTCCAAAATTGGACGAGAGTAAAAATCAATTTCCCAAATACTACCCATGTTTTGCCGTGAGATTCTGGCGACTTTATATTTTCTTATATTTTCATGATAAGAGGGAATGGGGAATGGGGAGTGGGAAGTGTGGGGAGTGTGGGGAGTGTGGGAAGTGTGGGAAGTGTGGGACTTAAACCAAATTATGTCTCTTGACTGATAACTGATAACTGATAACTGATAACTGATAGTAGAATGGGTCTTATTTCTTACCGTCAACAGAAAAACTATGACAATACATTCTACTCTCCAACGTGCGTTTGCTGAACGTAGCGTTCTCAAAGTGATTAGCGGCTTGAACAATTTTGATCGCGATCGCGTTGCTGCTACGATCAAAGCTGCTGAACTGGGTGGTGCTACTTTTGTCGATATCGCCGCCGATGCTGCTTTAGTACAGATGGCGAAAAACTTGATCAATTTACCAGTTTGTGTTTCAGCAGTTGAACCAGAAAAGTTTGTCGCTGCTGTCAACGCTGGTGCAGATTTAATTGAAATTGGTAACTTTGATAGTTTTTACGCCCAAGGACGCAAATTTGAAGCTGAGGAAGTTTTAGCCCTAACTCACCAAACCCGCGCCCTCCTGCCTGAAATCACCCTATCTGTGACTGTTCCCCACATCCTGGAACTCGACCAACAGGTACAGTTAGCTGAGGAACTGATAAAAGCTGGAGCCGATATTATTCAAACCGAAGGCGGTACAAGCAGTCAGCCTGCACATTCTGGAAGCTTGGGATTAATTGAAAAAGCCGCCCCCACCTTAGCCGCAGCTTATGAAATTGCTCGTGTAGTTTCCGTACCTGTACTGTGTGCTTCCGGTATTTCTAGCGTCACTGCAGCTCTAGCGATCGCCTCTGGTGCAGCTGGTGTTGGTGTTGGTTCGGCGATTAATCAACTCAACAGCGAAGTAGCCATGATTGCTGCTGTGCGTGGCTTAGTTGAAGCTTTAGCCATTGCTAACAGCCGCGCGATCGTTTAGTTGATTTGGGGCGGGTTTAGTAATATTGTCGTTTATCTTGAATGATATCTGTAAACCCGCCCCTACAGGGGACTGGGTACTCTTATATTTTCCCCCCTGCCCCCAGCACCCTGCCCCCCTGCCTCTTACCCCAAGGTATCTTTTAAGGCATAAATCACCTGATCTTGCTGTTCCTGTGTTAGTTCTGGGAACATGGGTAAAGATAGAACCTCGTGAGCTGCTAACTCGGCTACTGGTAATTGTCCTGGCTGATAACCCAGGCTTTGATAAACGGGCTGCAAATGTAAGGGGTGGGGATAGTAAACCATTGAATTTACTCCCCGGTCTTGCAGTTGATGACGCACTGAGTCTCGGTAGGTGGCGCTCGCACCATTTCTTCCCTCAGTTAATACGCGAATGGTATATTGATTCCAGACACTCAACCCCCCGGCTAGTTCTTTCGGTGCAACAATACCGGGAATTTTACTGAGAAACTGTTGGTAATAAGCTGCGATCGCACGTCTTTGATTATTCCAAATATCCAGATAACGCAGTTTAATTTGCAGAATAGCAGCTTGCAGACTATCTAAACGACTATTTACACCAATTTCTTCGTAGTAGTAGCGATTTTTCTGCCCATGTTCCTTGAGTACCCGGATTTTTGCCGCAATTTCAGGATCATTAGTGGTAATGGCTCCACCATCGCCACAACCGCCCAAATTTTTGGTAGGGTAAAAACTAAAACAACCAATATGTCCGATGCTACCGACTTTTTGATTGTTCCAACTTGCACCTGTAGCTTGAGCGCAATCTTCAATGACTGCTAAATTGTGAGCGTTAGCTATGTCCATCAGTGCTGTCATATCCACAGGTTGTCCAAATAAGTGAACCGGGATAATCGCTTTGGTTTTAGGTGTAATGGCTGCGGCTACTTGCGGCAAATCAATATTAAAAGTATTAGTTTCAATATCAACAAAAATTGGTTTCGCACCCACAGCACTAATAACTTCGGCTGTGGCGACAAAGGTAAAAGGTGTGGTAATAACTTCATCACCTGTACCAATTTCCAGAGCGCGTAGAGCTAAGTAGAGCGCATCAGTACCAGAATTACAAGCTATACAATTATTTACATGATGATAGTCCGCAAACTGTTGCTCAAAACTTTCAACTAAAGGGCCGCCAATATAACGCCCAGAAGCCAAAACTTCTAAAACTGCTGCACTCACTTCTGCTTCAATAGTGGCGTATTGTTGCTTAATATCAAAGGCAGGGATAGAATTTACACTTTGGAACATGAGTTTTTATTTTATCTGAAGATACAAAGGATGCGCTGCGACTGCCTATTTTTGCTGTTTGGATTTTGCTCAAAAAGCAATGCTCCCGACTGTCGCCCCGAATACGCATCAAAATTGGGTTTTTACTGTAATTATTTTATGGTTAAGGATAGCACTGGTTGGGAGAAAATGTGATACATATCAACCAAGATCCCAGTCTGGGAATTAAAGTTCCAAGTTGTTTGATTCGGAAAACGGGGAGTGGGGAGAAGAGGAACGGGGGCAGGGGGCAGGGGGCAGGGGAGAAGAGGAACGGTTGTTAAGTAACCGGAAGTTTTAAAGTAATTTCTCACTCCCCCTTGCTCCCGTGCTCCGGTGCGCCCCTGCTTCTTCTGGGGAATGGGGAATGGTCGGTGGTCCGTGGTCAGAAATATTTTCATGTTTTTTTTGTGAGCAGGAAATGGAAAACTCATGGAGGATTTAATCAAGCTGGATTTTGTTGATTTAGCTATTGCTGTAGGATTGATGGCGGGAGCTATTGGTTTATCTGCTTGGGAAAAACTAGGACTAGAGTTGAATTTAGTCACCGCTACAGGCAGAACCATCTTACAATTACTCGTATTAGGATACGTTTTAGACTTCATCTTTGCTTTAGACAATGTTTGGGGAGTGTTGGCGATTTTAGCAGTAATTATCACTATTACAGCGATTGTTGCCCGAAACCGTATCAGTCCGAAAATTCCCCTAGTTTTACCCTTGGTATGGGGAGCAATTTTCATTAGTACTGCTGTGACAGTTCTTTATGCTAATTTCTTAATTATTCAACCAGACAGATGGTATGAACCCCGTTATGTAATTCCTCTAGCAGGGATAGTATTAGGTAATGCCATGAATGCAGCTGCGATCGCTGGGGAACGTCTTGTAAGTACAATGAATGCTCAATCTGTGGAAATAGAAACACACTTAAGTTTAGGCGCAACTCCCCAGCAAGCAGTTAGCCAGTACCGCAAAGCAGCCATTAGAGCCGCATTTCTCCCCACTCTCAATCAAATGACCCTTGTGGGGATGGTGGCGATTCCCGGAATTACCACAGGACAGTTAATCGCCGGAATTAGACCAATTGATGCGGTTTCCTACGAAATTTTAATTATCTTTATGGTTGCGGCTTCCAACTTGCTGACAACTATATTAGTCACGAGAGGATTGTACCGTCAGTTCTTCAACTCCGCCGCCCAGTTAGTCAGGTAAGCCGGGGAGCAAAGAATTTTGGATTTTGGATTTGCGATTTTAGATTGCCGTCTAATCCAAAATCTAAAATCTAAAATTGATTGACCAATGACCAATGACTAATGACTAAAATAGAAATTGACGTTCCCCAGCAGTTACAGTGTCTGAATCTTTGCCAATCCGCGATAGCGCCAGCGCTGACTTGTCAGTTCGCTATCTTACTTTTATTGATGAAATTATTGAATCCACCCTCAAGGGCAAAATTAGCTCTGTAGAGATGGTGTATCAAATGCTGCAAAAAAATATAATTTCAGGGACGGGGGAAGTCTTTGAGTTAGTTTTGAGCGATCGCCTCAGTAGCATTCAAAGCCAAATGGATGTTGAAACAGACGAACTGAAGAAATCTAAGGCGAACCGGAAATTACGAGCGATTAAAACTATTCAAAGTCAATGGCAAAGATATTCAGAGCAAAATAAAGCTACAGAAGCGATCGCCACCGCAGTTAGAGAAATTACTACAGCTTCCACAGATGAACGTCTGACTATATTTTTACGGGTTATCGACCCCAATCAAAAGCACCCGCCAAATACACAACAACTACAACAGTTAGCCAAAGGTTTACAACAATTTGCTCAAGTAGATGCTGATTTACCAGAAATCTCCCAGGGAATTACTCGTGGTTTAAGCACTTGGCAAGGGCTGCAAGACGACTTAGTAAGCTGGATGTATGAGAAAAATCAACAGTTGGGTTTTGGTGGCGTTCCCGGCGAAAGTGGTCCCTGGGCAACTTGGGCAAAGCACGTGAAAAGTCATGTCCCCCAATCGCTGTTTCGCGCCTTAGCAATGGGAGAATCTGCTATTGAATTTGCTGAAAAACAAAGCAGTATTAGTCTGAGTGACTGGGTAGAAGTGGCGTTAATTTTACAGTATCTGCAACGGGGTTTAGTCAACTGGTTCGACCAACAAGCTTACAACGTCCAAGCAGGCTCAAAATTGTCAATTTCCACTTACTTGACCTTTGCAGTGATTTGGAGTCAGTTAGCCAGTGGTTTTCAAAGTAGAGCCGCATACAGTAATGGCTGTTCTCAAGTTATGCTCCAGATTCTGCGAAACTTTTCCCAGCGGCCATATTTTCCCTTGTATGGTGGTATTTTCGCCTCTTTTGCCGGCAATTCTTTACGAGATGCTTTAGATTATCTCGATGAACCACTGCGACGAGTGGAGGGAACCCAGGAAAAGGCGAGAATTCTCACGCTTTTAGGCTATTCACAACGAGCGTTAGGACAATATGAGCGTTCTATTCAGTTTCATCAGCAAGCGCTGGAGATAGCGAGAAACGCAGGCGATCGCCCCTGTGAACTTGCCAATCTCAACCACCTCAGCCGTACCTATGTACAAGAAAAAAATTATACTGAAGCGATAAATAATAGTCAACGAGCATTAATGCTGAGTCGCCAAGCCGGAGAACGCACAGCAGAAGCCAATGCTCTGGTAAACTTAGGTTACAGCGAAGTCATGCAGGCGCAAAAGCTGGAACAAGTAGAAACAGAAGTTTATGAATCAGCTATTAATTATTTAGAACAAGGCTTAAAGTTATCAGAACAATTAGGCGATATTCAAAGTAAAGCTTTATGTTTTAGTAGCTTAGGTATTGCCTATTTAGTTATAGGTCAATCATCAGCCGCAATCCCCTATTTAGAAAATGGTTTTAAAACCGCCCAAGTTTCCGGTGATTTATATCTCCAAGGGCGAAATTTAGCTTATTTATCGGAAGCTTATTACAATTTACAAAATTCAGAAAAAGCGATTTATACTGGTAGTTTAGGAATGTATTTATTAGAGCAAATTGCTTCTAATGAATGGCGACAACCAGCAGGGTTACTGACAATTTTACAAGGACAAATGGGAGCAGAAGCTTTCCAAAGTTTATTACAGCAACATCGCCCGAAAATCATGGCGATTATTGGTGTAGATGGATATGATTATATTCCCCAATTGTTGGAAATTTACAAAGAAAATATCTAATTGCCATTACACCGCATCTGAAAAATTACAGCAGTAGGGTGTTTATCTAGGAGAGTACGGCACCAAGACCACAGAAGACGGTGCGTTAGGCTAAAGCCATAACACACCCTACATATACTACATATATTTAGATTTTTTCAATAATCAAATCGGATTCCTATCTAAAAAATTACAGCAGTCGTCGCAATTCTGCAACTGTATTTGCTGTGATAATTGCCCGTAAAATCAATTTTAAACGCTCTAAATCCGATATTTCGACAATTTGCGGCATCAATTCCAAACCATCGCTACCAAATTTGGCTTCTAAGCTAGTTTCAATGCTAAAAGTTATTCCTTGTCGTTGTCCGCGTGTTTCACCGCGTGCTTCACCCTCGCGTAATATTTCTTGATACCAAGGCGACTCATGTAATACAGCCATATCCCACCTCATTATCGAGTTTAACAAACAAATTAGTGACTTTTTTCAACTAATTTAATTCCCTTTTTAACTAATTCTGGGATGAGAGAAGGACGTTCAGCGACTGGAACTTTAGCTTCTTTAAACGCAGCTAATTTACTTTGGGCTGTGCCAAAATTAGGGTCACGTCCGATAACTGTGGCTAAAGTTCCACTTTGTCGCCAATTTTTGGCTCGTGGTGCGTGTCTACCGGCAATATAGGCAATTACTGGTTTATCAATGGCTTCAATAATATACCGCGCGGCGGCTTCTTCACTATCACCGCCGGGTTGACCGACTAAAACGATCGCTTGTGTGGTATCGTCTTCATCGAGAATTTGCAGCCATTGCAGAAATGATGAACCAACGATCGCATCACTACCAATACTGACACTAATTGATTGCCCTAAACCAGCTTTGGTTAATTCCCAAGCAACTTCATAAGTCAGGGTACTACTCCGGCTGACAATCCCCACTGTCCCCGGTGTATACAATTCGCTAGGTTGAGTACCCAAGAGAATTTTCCCCGGTACAATAATTCCGGGACTGTAGGGACCGACAATCAAGGTTTCACCGGTTTCGGCTTTGCGAAGTAATTGCACCATATCCAAGGGTGGTACGCCACCAGTGATAATGATAATCTGGTTGATATTGCAGGCGATCGCTTCTAATGCTGCATCTAAAACTTGGTACGGGTGTACGCAGATAATCGCTGTGTCAATTGCGCCAAATTTCGCCACTACCTCTTCCACCAAATCGAATATTGGGAGGTTGTGGAGTTTTTGTCCACCACATCCGGGATTGACACCAGCAACCAAATTTGTACCATAAGCTTTCATTTGAGCAATATGAGTTGCTGAGATAAATTCAGAAAAGCCTTGGATTAATACTTTGCTGTCTGGTGTTAAGTTCATATAAGTTTTTGGTAGTTTTGGCAATTATCTGTGTTTATCTGTGGTTCATTAATTCTGTGCGTACCGACTTCAGCAAAAATTGTGTTATGCCTTTTTGTAAGCAATGGGCTTGGCTAGACGAACTGCTGCTGCTACAGCCTCATCTAAATTTTCTACTACTGTCAGAGCATCAGCTTGAGTATTTAATGTGGCTAAAAAATCCTTAGCAACATCGAATTCCGAACCAGTAATCCGGACAACCAAGGGCGGAAAATGAGACTCTCGGCGGGTTTTGCTGCTAGGTCTGACAGTTGGTGATTTGATTTCGCTTTTGTCGTGCTGGACAAAATTGCTAATGATTTGGGCTACTTCCTCAGTCTGAGGTACACTACCCAGAAGGTTCAGCAGTATGACTTGAATGCTTTTATCTGCTGCGAGGATGTTTAAACCTTTGGCTAGGCGTGAGCAAAAAGTCGTCGGTGAAACATCTGTAACCAAAGCATGGCGCAGATTCAGACAACTTCCCGCTTTACCACCAGCACTAGTGACTAAATCTAAGGTAGCCATTATTGAACCAGTACCATTACCCAGAATGCCAATTTTACCGTGTAATTCTAAACCATCCCAATCGCCTAAGTGACCGTTGACGGAACTTCTGCTCTGACGGTTAGCTATTTTGACGGCTATTTCCGCTAAGTCCCGATGGCGACCAATGGCGCGTTCGTTGATACTGACTTTACCATTGAGAGCCATCACTTGACCTGACGCACTCACAGCCAAGGGATTAATTTCCACCAAGTCTAAATCTTTCTGTACAAATAACTGGTACATTTTCTCGACAACCGAGCTGACAGACTGCATTAATGTACCTTTCAATCCCATTTTTAACGCCAGTCGCCGCGCATAGAAAGGAGAAAATTCTTGTTCAACTACAACATGATGCATTTTCTCTCCTGCGGATTCCCAATCAATATCGGGTTCTGTGGAACCTAAAAGCACTGGTCTACAAACAGCTGTATCTAAAACTACTGCTAGATAAAATTCTTGTTCACCAATATACTTAGATTCTGCCAGTAAAACTTCTGGTAATTCGCCCCAAATCGGCAAATTAAAGATCGTTTGCGCCGCAGCGATCGCATCAATTGTAGTTTCTACAAACCTGACTCCACCAGCCTTTGCTCTTTCGCCCGTATATACCTGCGACTTGAGTACAATCGGATAGCGAATTTTTAACCGTTTCAAATCTGTAGGATGGTCAATTCGTTGGGAAGGCAATACGGGAATGCCTATTTTCCCAAACCATTCTTTAACTTGGTACTCCAATAAATCCATTTACTTGCACCCTGTATTTACACTTCCAAAAGCATTTGTTTGGTGCTGATTTTAACTTTCAATAGCACTAGAATTACATAATTGAGCTTTGTTCGTCTATAATAAATAATTTATTTCTTATGTATTAATTCTATCGGATTCGGTAAAGGATGCCAATTTATTTTTTAAATGAAAAGATGAATACTGTACTTACTAAGAGTAATTAATATTCTCCGTGAATTTGTCAGCATATAACAAAACCAGCATTAATGTCAAAAAAAATTGATATTATGTTATTTCTGTCCCCCCTTCAGGCCTGAGACACTTTTGTGGTGCAGCTTGTAGCACTTGGGGAGTTTTAGCTCCCTCCAGTCAGTAGCTTTAGTTTCTCCATTGACCAAGCCCCCTTCGGGCGGGGTTGCAGGTTTGGGTTGTGGGGTGTAGGAGAACAAAGAGCAAAGAGAACAACCCAAGGGTTTCAAGCCTCGTTTTTCAAGACGATTGCATTGGTCGGGGTTCAAGCTCCGTCCAATACCGGATTCACTACCCCCTACCCCCACACCCTTCTTTTTGACAATTGAAGACCGTGAAAAATTACCAATATTTAAGATTTTGCTAAAAAGTCAGAATTTATGTTAAAAAGTTGGACTATATGACTAAGTAGTCATTAGCACTAGTCATTAGTGTTTTGGGGTGCATACCCCGATTCTAGTGTGCTGGAAAACTAATGAATAACGACTCTTTTCACCGTATATCTCTGGCTACGCCACGCAAGCTATTGTGGGGTGTGGTTAAATAAAGACTAAGGACTCAGGGCTAATGACTCCGCGTAGCGGATTTATTTTATGCTTTCCCAGACAATACACCATTGATGCCAACTAAACCAAGTCGTGCTAGACGTTGGATGAAAAAAGGTAAAGCAGTTGGTAAATTCAACAAATTAGGTATTTTTTATGTTCAGTTGGTGATTATGTCGAAGCTACTCAAGGCAATAAAACATATAGAGGTTGGGTTAGTGGCGACACCGAAAAACAAGTTTCTGTCTCTGACCAAAACTGGAAACGGTTAGGTCAATTCAGTAAAAACAAAGTCCGACTAATTAGACGCTATATCGGGCTAATTTCCACTGCGGTTAAAACCGCTTGCGTCGCTTCCCTCTCAGGGCTAAAGCCTCTGAGTTTCCCGCATACCATGTAATCTTATGAAAGTAGCAGTTCAGCAGGAAGATTTAGAAGTTTTAGCCAGAAGTTTGCACGAACAAGTTTTTGCAGCAATTCCCTCTGGTGAAATCTTCCAAATTAAGTGTGCTGTCAAAAAAGACGAGTTAATGATTTTAACTCAACATCCAGTGGGTGTAAGTGTGGAGACTGAACATATCTTTGTCATACTCAAAGAAGCCCTCCAGTCGTCACTAATCTACAGTGAACAGCGCGTACAGTGCTTTATCAGAAGATTTGGGGAAGAACTTCCTTATGCTAGATGTTCTTTCATCATCGAGCAACAGGAGCAAGTGAGGCGACCAATACCTCTCTCATCTTCTCTGACCTATACTCCATCTCCCATAGAGGATAAACCAGAAGAACAGTTTGATCCTTTCCAAGATACACCGGATGTGTTGACTACCCAGTCACAACGCCCGGTTAAATCTCTACTGCTAGGAATAACTTTGATGGGAATTGGGGTGTTTGGTACTGGTTTTTACTTGCTAACTCGTCCTTGTGTCATGTCTTTTTGTCAAGAACTTCAAACTGCGGAAAAATTGAACTTGGGATCTAGACAACTGATGCGTAGTGCTAATTCGGAAAATCAATTAGTAGCAATACAACAGCAACTAGAAACAGCTACCAGTGACTTGATAAGTATTCCTAGTTGGTCATCGCGCTACCAAGAAGCTGAGGTGTTAAAAACTAGCTTGTCTATGCAGTCAGCTAAAATTAACCAGTTGCTAACAGCTTTCCAGGCGGCTGATGTGGCTGAGAAAAAAATGCAAGCTACAGCCAATAGTATAGAAGGATTACAGGATATACAACATTCATGGCGAGGTGCGATCGCACCACTGGAGGCTATATCTTCTACCAGTGAACTCTATGAGCTAGTAAAACCGAGATTATCAAAATATCGTGTGAGTTTGCAAGCTGTAAATCAGGAGTTAGTAGCCCAAGAACAATGGCTAAAAAAACTGAATGATGCTAAGGCTGTAGCAATTGTAGCCAAAGAGCGCGAAACCACTGCTAAATCTTTAAATGACTGGCAAAAAGCACAGTCTACTTGGCAAGTAGCCATTAATGCTTTGAAGATTATTCCCCATACTAGCCCCGCGTACCCAGAAGCACAAGAACTGTTATTAGTGTATGAACCTCGATTAGCAAAGACACGCATCAGCGCCACGATAGAAAAAATAGCCAGTGACAATTATCAACAAGCCATCAGCACAGCCAATCAAGCCAAAATCTATGAGCAACAAAACCAGTGGCAGGTAGCAGTGACATACTGGACACAGGCTTTAGAGAGTGCGAAACAAGTTTCTCAACAGAGTTTTTACTACAATCAATCTCAGAGGCTGATTGAACCTTATTCAACCGCCCTGAAGCAAGCACAAGAAGAACTCCAATTCCTCAGTCGTTTGGAACAAGTTCGTAATGACCTCGATCAAACCTGTTCTCGAGAAATTCTGGTTTGCACTTTCACCATTCATAAGACGGGAATTGTCATATCCCTTACCCCTAACTATGAACAAGTGCTACAAACCACGTTATCTGAAACCGAGCTTGAAACTACAAACCACTGGTATATTTTACAAGAAGCTTTAGGAGTAATTGGTGATTCTGCCAATCTGCCAGTCTTTATTTACAATACCCAAGGTCAAGGATTATATACGCATATACCGCAGGGGTAGTATAGCAAAAGTCAAGAATAGGGTGTTGGGGGTAGGGGTTAGGGTGTAAGGAAGACAGCATTGGTCGTGGCTTGTCACCCACACCAATGCAATCGTCTTGAACAGACGGGGCTTGTCACCCCTTTCTTGGTTGGGGCTGTCTCGAACCTGCAACCCCTCCCCAACGGGTCTGGGTTATCTCCTAACCACCCTGGCGGTTGCTATAAATTAAGACCGGATAATGTTGAATCTCTGTGTAGAACCTAAATTTATATCTCAATTATGCCTGAACTTCCCAACAGTCTTGAACAAGCGATCGCTCAATCTCGTATAGCTACCCAAGCAGCCCTTGCAGATGGCTACACACGCTTACAAGTTGATTTTTTGTTCCCAGAACTTAAACTTATGCCGGTGGCGGAACAATTTTTATCTTTGTTTACAGAATATGATTCTCGCCTGAAAATTTTCTTTCCTGATGCTGGTGGTGCAGCTTTGGCTAACCGTGATTGGGCTGGTACACCATTTAAAATTTTGGATATCGGTACAGGGAGGGTGGCCTCCATACAGTCGAAAATTCAGCCAGAAGATGAAATTTTCCTATTTATTGCTCCGACTTCTGTAGAGGTTCCCCAAGTGGAAAAGCTATGTGAAAATATAGGCGATCGCCCTTTTGTGATGTTAAATCCTCGCCTGGAAGATTCTGGTGTGGTGGGTATTGGTTATACAGCCAGGCAAACCCGCCAGCGTTTTATTAGTACTCTGGAATCTTGTTACTACCTGCGTCCTGTAGATGATACCACGGCTGTATTTCGCTGCTATCCCGGATTATGGGAAGTATGGGTAGAAATAAACGGCGAGTATCAAAAAGTTGCGGAATTACCGAAAAGACCCACGGGTGATGAGTTGGATGTAATTGTGATGCAAGGACAACCACAAACAGGGACAGATGCTGCACCTGCGAAAAAGCCCAGTGTGTTCAAGAGTTTGCAACGGTTTTTTAAGGCGTTGAGTAGCTAACCTGAATAAAAACATTAACCACAGATGAACACAGATATTTTATCCTTGTCTGTGGTTAAATTCATGTTTGCCAAATTGATAACTGATAACTGATAACTGTTTACTATGACGATAATGCTCACCAATGACGACGGAATTGATGCTCCTGGTATTCAAGCTCTGTTTAAGGCTTTAAATGATCAAAAAGCAATTATTGCCGCCCCTAGAGACCATCAATCTGGATGTGGGCATCAAGTTACTACGACTCGTGGAATTAATCTGCAACGGCGTTCTGAAAATGAGTATGCGATCGCAGGTACTCCCGCAGATTGTGTGAGAATCGCCACTAGCCAAATTTGCCAAAATATCAAATTTGTGCTTTCAGGTATCAATGCTGGGGGAAACTTGGGCGTAGATGCTTATATTTCCGGTACTGTTGCGGCTGTGCGGGAAGCTGCTACACAAGATATTCCCGGAATTGCTATTTCCCAATATATCAAAGGTAAGCAAAGTCTTGATTGGGATCTGGCTGCTAAGTGGACTGCTGAAGTTTTAGCTGATTTACTCCAGCGTGATTTAGAACCGGGAAGCTTCTGGAATGTGAATTTACCACATTTGCAACCAGGTGATCCCCATCCTCAGATGGTGTTTTGCCTACCTTGTACCAAACCGTTACCGATTAACTATCGCATTGATGGCGATGATTTTTATTATGTGGGGGAATATAGCAAACGCGATCGCACTCCTGGCAGTGATGTTGATGTCTGTTTTTCCGGTAATATCGCCGTAACTCAGTTAAAGGTTTAAGTGTTGACATACTCACCGCCCTTAAAGTGCGGGGAAACACTTGACGACTCACTGCAACTTGCTACCGGAGTAGTCTGATAGTCCCTCCTCGTCCATTTAAGGTCGTGCCGATGCCCCATGCCGACCATTTCTATGTTTTTAGAAGCATTTTCGTCCCTGTCGTGTTCAGCATTGCAATTTAAACACAGCACTGAACGGATAGAGAGATCCACCTTACCCCACCTATACCCACAACAAGAACAAGTCAGAGAGCATAAATAAACGGAGTAATCTGTAGTTTATGTGAACCAAACTACTCAAAACATGAGTAAACGTTATCTAGGTCATAACACCTTGGGATTCGCTAGTCCCCTGCCATGTTGCTACTTATTAAACAATCCGCAAGGATAGTGTATTTAGCATAACAAGCTCAGATAACAAGGTTGAAGCAAACATTACCCTGAAAAGGTGAAATTTAAATGTCTAATTTTGTTCTAGTTCTTGATACCAACAAAAAACCACTTACTCCAATTCATCCAGGAGATGCACGTTTTTTATTAAATCAACAAAAAGCTGCTGTATTTAGAAGATTTCCATTTACCATAATTTTGAAAGAACCTAAATCTGAAGTTCCAACTCAACCGATTGAATTAAAAATAGATCCAGGGAGTAAAACTACAGGTTTTGCGTTAGTTCAAAATAATAAAGTCATCTGGGGTATGGAATTACAACACAGAGGTTTAGCTATTAAAGAAAGCCTAGAAACTCGAAAAGGAGTAAGGCGAGGAAGACGTTCTAGACATACTCGTTATCGTCAAGCTAGATTTCTTAACCGCACTAAACCTCAAGGTTGGTTAGCACCTTCTTTAAGCCATAGAGTTTTAACTATTAACACTTGGGTTAAAAGATTATGTAATTTTGCCCCAATAACTGACATAGTTCAAGAGCTTGCTAGGTTTGACCTACAGCAGCTAGAAAACCCGGAGATATCAGGCTTTGAGTATCAACAGGGAGAGTTACAAGGGTATGAAGTCCGTGAATATCTTTTGAATAAATGGAATAGAAAATGTGCATACTGTACTGCGGAAAATGTCCCTTTACAAGTTGAGCATATTAAACCAAAAGCCAAAGGAGGAACTAATAGAATTTCTAATTTGTGTCTAGCTTGTGAGAAATGCAATATCAAAAAAGGTACTCAAGATATTGAGAAGTTTTTAGCAAAAAAGCCTGAGTTGTTGAAGCAAATTTTATCCCAAGCCAAGCGTCCACTAAAAGATGCGTCTGCTGTAAATTCAACGAGATGGGCTTTATTTAATAAGTTAAAAGAAACTGGATTACCTATAACAACAGGTTCAGGAGGTTTAACTAAGTTTAATAGAACTCGTTTAGGATTGCCTAAAACTCATTGGATTGATGCTGCTTGTGTAGGAAAAGTTGAAACTCTCAAAATACTGACAACAAAAATTTTAACAGTAAAAAGCACGGGGCATAGTTGCAGAAGATTCTGTAGGATCAATAAATTTGGTTTTCCTTGCACTGAGCCTAAAAAAATATTCACTCATGTTTCTACAGGAGATTTTGTTAAGGCTACTTTGCACAAAGATCGTAAAAACATAACTTCTGGAAAGTATGTAAGTCGTGTTAAAACTCCCACAAAAAACGGATGTGAGATTGTTATCAATGGTTTTAGAGTTGAATTTTCAACAATGAAAGATATTACTAAGGTTCATTGTAGTGACGGGTATAGCTACGTTTGACTACGGACAACTACAATTTTATGAGATTAAATGCAAAGACTGGTGGGTTCCCATCGGCTAATGACCCTGAAATCACGGTGAAGTTTTTCAGCTTTAGCCTCGCAAAATCCCCGGAATTCTCGCCATCCCTGTAAACTAATTGCTCTTGCCAGTTGACGATTTCTGACCATTCCTGACACATTCAAATCTTCCAAAACAATTGCTTGGTTGTCCCTAACTACTTTAGTTGATAGTTTGTGTAGGAAATGTTGACGAGTATCTGCAATTTGGTTATGCAGTTTAGCAATTTGAATTTATCTGGCTTTCACTATTTTTCCTTCAAAACTGCTACTATTGTATATCATATGAATATACAATAGTATGAACAAAAGTGTATTTTTTCGATTAACCGAGGAAGAATTGGCGCATCTCGAAAGTTACTGCAAGGTGACTCAGAGAACGAAATCTGATGTACTTAGAGATTTGATTAGAAAACTGAAAACAAATAAAAAGCCGTCCTAGAAGGCTTGTACTGAGCTTGCCGAAGTGACGGGGCTTGTATCCCATTATTTTCGGTCAACGCAGTAACTCTTCTACTTGATGCTGACTCCACAAAGTTTTGTAAAGACCCTCTGTTTGTAATAATTCTGAGTGTTTGCCTATCTGCACAATTTTACCCTGCTCCATGACAAAAATGCGGTCAGCCGTCGCCGCCGCCGATAGCTGATGAGTGATAAAAATTATGGTTTTGCGTGTCGAATCACTGGCAAGATTATTGAGAATTTGTGTAGCAGTTTGATTATCCACGCTGGAAAGGGCATCATCTAAAATTAATATTGGAGCTTCTACCAACATCGCCCTAGCTAAGGCTGTACGTTGTCGCTGACCACCAGAAAGAGTTATACCGCGTTCGCCAACAATGGTTTCATATTGATGCGGAAAATTGCTAATTTCGGCATCAATTTGGGCTAGTTTGGCAGCAAACTCTACATCTTGAGCTTCACTAACTGGGTCAGCATAACGGATATTATTTTTAATTGTGGTGCTAAACAAAAAGCTATCTTGAGGAACGTAGGCGATCGCCTGACGTAAATCTGCCAATGATATCTTAGTAATATCCATACCATCCACAAACAATTGCCCTGGTGCAATATCTAACAAACGCGGTAAAGCATTGGCCAAAGTTGATTTACCAGAACCAATAGCCCCGACAATCGAGACTGTTTCCCCAGGAAAAATAGTAAAATTGATATTTTCTAAAGCCGGAGTAGTCGCACCAGGGTAAGTGTAGCTGAGATTTTCGGCTGTGAGTTTTCCTTGAATATCAGCTAAAGGCAAATGTATAGTATCCGCTTCGTCTTGAATTTTTGGTGTTACAGAAAGAATAGACTCCAGACGATCAACACTCACTTCACCACGTTGATAAGCTGTAATTGTGAAACCTAATAAAGCTGTGGGGAAAACTAAACGTTCTACATAAATCAGCAGCGCCAAAAAGTCACCTACAGCTAGGGTTCCAGTAGATATTTGTGTAGCCCCCAGCCAGATAATTACCAGAGAACTGAGATTAGCTAGACCACCGATTAAAGGAAACAGAATATTTCGACTTTTAGCCAGTTGTAGGTTAGCCGCCAATAGCTGGTCATTCTTTTGAGCAAAAGCTCGACGCTCATTTTCTTCTTGGGCGTAGATTTTAATTAATGCAATACCGCTCACATCCTCTTGAATCAGTTCACTGATGTCTGATAGTTCCTCTTGGACTACAGCTTGCTGTTTGCGGAGACGACTGCTAAACAGATGCACTAACCAGAACATGAAAGGATAAACCGCCAAGGAAGCTAATGTGAGATTTACACTAATTGTTAACATTACTGGTAGGGTCAGAGCATAGGCAAACAGAGTATTTGCCAAACTCAGTACCGCAAAACCCACCAACCTCTTGACATTTTCCACATCACTGGTAGCCCGATTAATTAAATCTCCAGCCGTGTTAGTAGCAAAATAAGCAGGTTCCAGCTTGAGTAAGTGTTCAAAAATTCGTTGTTTCAGGTCAAATTCTACCTGTCTTCCTACCCCAAACAGCCAGATACGCGAAGCCATACGGATGAGCCACATCGCGGAACTGAGCAAGATAATCGGCACTACGTAATATAATATGTTGTTGAAATTAAAGCTAGCCGAAAGTTGGTCAACGGCTGAACGAATCAACCAGGGGATATAAACACCCAGCCCATTGACCGATAATAAAGCGAGAATGCCTAATGTCGTTTCCCGCCAATGGGGACGTAAATAAGCACCGAGTTTAGCAAGTCTTCGAGATTCTGCCATTAAAGCGATATTGCCACTTAATCATCTGAGAATGAACTGCTGATAAATCTCTATTTTATGGAACTTTCGGCAGTCCGCCCTATCCTACTTTAGCGAATAGAGAAGCCCATAAAGCAGCAATTTGTCAACATTGTTGAGATTAAACCACAGATACAAATAGATAAACACCAAGCAAACATCTGTGTTCATCTGTGTAGCCTACGGCAAGCCGCTAACGCGTCTACATCTGTGGTTCATTTTTCCTGACTCGTATTTTTGCCAGCTAAAGTTACTTTTTTAGCGAGGTGTCTGATTACCACGCAAGAAGAAATAAATCTGGTTAAGATAACTTTCCCATACTTGGGTTGTGAGTTGCAGAGTTTCAGCACTAGGTACAAAGTCTTCAATTCGCAATCCGCGATTGGCAATATCTTGAGGAGGAGTTTGGGACAAGTAAGGTGGAACTGTAACACCCAAAGAGTTTAATGCTATGGTTGCACGACCCTGTTCTTGATTCAGCAGAATAGGATTGCCTACTATATCAGAAATTATCGTGGGGGTAGTTGTTGTCCCCCATGCCACAAGCGCCTCCGGGGAGGAAGTTTCAGGTGTGAGAGCCGAAACGAGCTGATTATTCTGAATAATTTCCTGAGTTGCTACATCGGGTACTCTCACCAGAAAATAAGCGATCGCTGGTGTACTTGCCAACAGTAAAATTGTCAGCGACCAACCCACCAAATAACCACCCGGCTTATCTATCCCACCGCCCTTAATCCTCTGAGCAGCAAACATCATCAGCAACACCGAAGCTCCCAAAGGCTTGAGGGGAAATGATACAACCCTCCACAAAGATGCCACAGCAGGTTCATTAGGGTTAATAAACGACAAAGCTATGACAATCAACACAATGACTAAAACTAATCTCCCGATAAAGGTTCCAGAAGGATAAAATCTCTGAAACAGAGAGTAAACAACAGTGCCAATCAGCAACCACAGTAGTACTCGGCTTAGTAATAGAAACATAGATTAACTCTCAAATTTTATTGTGCTGTGAGCCAGTTTAAAACAGGAGTTTCCCCCATGATTGACTGACACACCCGTAAAAATCAGCCTAGAGATTTTCGGCATCAGATGTATTTTCTCGTCAAATTGTAATCGCACTATTACTTGAGAGCAAATACCTCCAGCCCAACACCAAAGACTACCGTCGTAGTGATTTTAGTGCAATTTTTTCACACTGCGTCGATTATTTGTCATTTTTCGGATGAGTAATGTGGCACCAGTAAACTAAATTAATTGAACAGTTGTCAACTCTAAAGGAAAAACTATGTCGAATGGAAAGCCCAGCATTTTAGTCACGGGGGGCGCTGGATATATTGGTTCCCATACTGTACTTGCTCTCAAGCAAGCGGGTTATGAAGTAGTCATACTCGATAATCTGGTTTATGGGCATCAAGACTTGGTAGAAAAGGTTTTGCAAGTAGAATTGGTAGTCGGAGATACAGGCGATCGCCCTTTGTTAGATGACTTATTTAAAAGCCGGAATATTACGGCAGTCATGCACTTTTCCGCCTATGCCTACGTAGGTGAATCGGTGACTGACCCAGCCAAATATTACCGGAACAACGTTGTGGGTACACTGACGCTGTTAGAAGCGATGCTAGCTGCATCTATTCACAAATTCGTCTTCTCTTCCACCTGTGCGACCTATGGAGTCCCCGAAATCGTACCTATCCCCGAAAACCACCCCCAAAACCCCATTAATCCTTACGGGGCTACCAAGCTAATGGTAGAGCGAATTCTGTCTGATTTTGATGTAGCTTACGGTTTGAAATCGGTACGTTTTCGCTACTTTAATGCAGCTGGCGCTCATCCGGGTGGCTTATTAGGCGAAGATCATCAACCAGAAACCCACTTAATCCCCTTAGTACTGCTGACAGCTTTAGGTAAAAGAAAATCTATTTCCATTTTTGGTACAGATTACCCCACCCCTGATGGTACTTGTATTCGCGATTATATTCATGTTAATGACTTGGCAGATGCCCATGTTTTGGGATTGCAATATCTATTAGAAAATGGCGACAGCGAAGTTTTCAACTTAGGTAACGGTAACGGCTTCTCCGTCAGAGAAGTGATTGCAGCTGCCAAAGAAGTAACTGGACTAACCATACCAGTTGAAGAGTGCGATCGCCGCCCCGGAGATCCCCCATCTCTCATTGGTAGTGGCGAGAAAGCCCGAAAAATCCTCAACTGGCAACCGCAATACCCAGACATCAAAAATATTGTCACCCATGCCTGGCAATGGCATCAAAAGCGACATCTGTAATTACCGAATTTATTAGTATTAAACTAAACATCCAGTGTTATAAATATTGTGGGGTGGGCATCTTGCCCGCCTTTCTTTAACGCTATTCCTGCCCTTTCTTCATCCGCAGGATAAAAAACACAATCCCCAAAGCCACAAGCATCGCCAAAACTAACAACGTAATCGTCAACCCAGACCTGAAATTCATATCTTGAGTCGGTGCATTATTATTGACATCTGGCACATTTGCTGATTTTTTAGCAGTTCCAGTTGCCACCGTGACTTCAAACTCAAATTGAAACGGTTTAAAACTGGCCTCAGTCGCCGGTTTACCACTTAGCTGTAACTGATACCGTCCAGGCTTAGGAAAAGTAATTTCTGCACCGGGAATGCCTTGATAACGTTCAGCTGATACAGGTGCTAAAGATGGCTCTATGAGGGCGGGTTCCCCTGGTGTATGGGGTTCGGCATAAATCAATAATTCACAATCGCACTCTGTCAAGGGAATTACCTTACCACCTTTACGAGTAAGAGCAAACCAGGTTTGGCTGGGTTCACCAGCACGAGGATTATCATTCGGCTCAATGTGGATAGTAGCACCGACATCTTCAGATATTTGCACCTGATGGGCAAAAGTGGGATGAGCAGTAATAATTGATATGACTAAGCAACTCAAAAATAAGCAGTAATAAATGATTCGGGGAATCTGATCATACCTGTTACGGCGATTTGGTTGGGGGTACATACAACTTTTCTATATTTAACTTTGACCAAAACAAACGTGAACGCAGCAATAACACGCCAAAGGTGACAATTCCCAGCAACACTACCGCTAATTTATTTCCCCATGTTGATTGTAAGGAACCCAAGTAATGGGAACCAATCAATACAGCATGAATGGCAGTTAAGACTAAAGCTGGTACACCCAAGAGATGAATTTGTCGCCAACGCTTACCTAAATATTTTTGCAGTGATTCAAAACTTGTGAAAGCCGCCGGAGTAATTAAGACTAATGCTACAGCACCCGCAGCCATGCCCCACTGAAAATCTGGGGGTAAGAAGAAAAAAGCCGCAAATTGCCACTGTAATGAATGTTCGATCATGTGGGTAGTATGAACCACAGCCAGCACAAAAGCACCCACTCCCAAACCTCGACGGTAACGCAAAGGTGAAGCCCACAGGCGGCTAATGGGACGGGCAATTAGTGTCAAGATTAAGCAGATCAAAGCAGCGTGTCCACTGTAATCTACCATTGTGTCACCAGTCCGCAGCAAAGTAAGCACGCCAATGGTGAGTGTCACCCAGCCGCCTAAACGAAATAACTGGCTGCGCCTATCTTTATTTACCAAAGAAGTGGAGACACCCACACCTAGCATCGTGGGTAGAGTTCCCAGCCCAAAAGCCAGCATAGTTGCTCCACCCATCCATAAATTACCAGTTTCCGCAGCTTTAATTTGGGCAGCATATAAAAAACCACAGGGCATTAAACCCCAAGTCATGCCTAAAAGCATCGGTGTCCACCATCTAGTTTTGTAGGAAAGCTTGAGCATCCCTGTACTCAGGCGGTCGTGTAAACGTCCTTGTAGTAAGGGATGTAATACAGGAATTCGTGGCAGCAAGTCGGGTGTGACTTGCCCTAACCCAAACCAAATTAGCATTAAGCCGGTAATAATTGCCATCCAGCGCCGGAAATCGCTGCCTACGCCCGCAAACTGACCACCTTGCAGTAATACCGAACCCAGCGCCCCTATGCCAGCACCGACTAAAGCATAGCTCAACATTCGCCCTAGATTCAGTAAGAAATGAAATCTTAATTGCTGTTGCCACGAATTGGGTATTTTCCGAGGTGGTGTTTGTTCAGAGGAAACTGTTTGTGGAGTTGTTTGCTGCTGGGAAAGGGAAAACGCCACAGTTAGGGGACCACACATCCCAAAGCAATGTCCAAAACTGCCCAGGAACCCCAGGATCGTGATGAGTGACAAATCTAGCATTCTGATAAATTCCTGCGGCTCGTTTCTAGTGCGAAAATATACCTTAAGTTTATAGCTTTGTCAAAAGACGAGTTGTCAAACTTAGGCTCTCGCCAAGGGCAATTTTCCCGCCGCGTTCCTCTTCAGCCAGGAATACAAGCACATCATCAGTTGAAATTAGTGTGTCAAAGTCTCCCCTCTCCTTAGTAAGGAGAGGGGCTGGGGGTGAGGTTCTATATTTGATTTATCCAGCCATATGCTAAGGAAATTAAACCCAATTAAGTCCCTTAACTGATAACTGATAACTGATAACTGTTAACTGTTAAAGTGGGATTGGTGAATCTACATAAATTGTCGGTTCTTGCATAGTAAACACAATTCCAAAACTAACTAGTTTTTTGGAAATTTTCTCATTGGCTAACTCCAATAGACGTTTACGTAATTGGAGAGAGTTATCACTAGAACCTAAAATAAAGAACGTTACTCTGGTTCGAGTTGTCTGCTTGGCCAAATTCTGATTTAAAAAAGTAATACTGGTGCTTCCTGGGTCTATACCAAACAGTGAGTTAGTACTTTCGGCTACCACTTGCTCAACTAAAGCTTTTTCTTGATGTTCCAGCAGGGTGGCAAAATCGAGGTAAAGTAAAACCATCACTTTTTTACCTCGCGTAATATTTTCAATTTCTAAGTTGGCTAATATGGAATTGGGAATAATGAATAACGTACTTTTAGCAGCAGTCCGAATTTTACTGGAACGAATCCCAATTGATTCCACTCTTCCAAATAACCCTTCGGGAATTTGTCCAGATTTCTGTAAGCGAATATATTCCCCAGGAATAAAGGGTCTATCTAAATACAACACAATTGTTCCTAACAACTGCTCTAGTGTCTTTTGTGCCGCAAATGCGATCGCTAATCCACCAATACCCAAACCAGTTAATAAACCAACTAAATTAAATTGCTGACTCTGAGCAAAAGCAATAATAGCAATAAACCCAATCATCACATTTGCTAAAGTTTCAAATACTAAAAGTAATTCGTCTACTTCTCGTCCCAATTTCCGCACTAATTCAATACCATATACGCGAATAAATTGCCGAAATAGACGAGAACAAAGCCAAGCTAAACTACTAATAACGGCTAAGTCTACAATGGGGGAAAGAAATCTATATATAGATTGATATTCGATAATCCATGCTAAGGATAACGATATCAGAATTAAAGTACCTGTGATTCTAAATAAGTTTCTAATAGGTTCGATTAAATTGTTATAAATACTAGCTACCTGTTGCGGTGCAAAACGTTGAATAACAATTCGCAGAAAAGTAGGAGTATATCGTCCAGCTAGTATAGATAGCAGGATAAACAATAAAAATATTCCAAATCTAGATAGGGCTAATATTGTGGTGTCACGCTGGAAAAATTCCAGGATAATCTGTGAAATGTTCTTCATTATGTCTAAATCGTAATCGGTGAGTCAACGTAAATTGTTGGTTCTTCTATCTCAAATGCAATCCCATATTCTTTCAAATATTGAGTCATACTTTGAGTAGCCAAATCTAAAAGTTGACGACGTAATTCCATTGAAACATCTCCAGAACCCAAAATAAAGAAAGAAACTTGCGCTTGACTTTTGTCTGGATCTACTAGATTATTTATATTTTTAAAAGTGACGTTTGTATTACGTGAATCCAGTCCAAAAATACCGTTTGTACTTTCTAAAATAATTTGACGAATTAGCGCCCTTTCTTCACTGCTGATAGCTCGATAAAAGGTTAAATAAAGTATAGACATGACTTTTTTCGCACCCGTAAAGTTTTCAATATTTACTTGTGTCAAGGAACTATTGGGAACTATGACTACGGTTCCTTTACCAGAGGTGCGAATGCGAGTGGATCTCAAACCGATAGATTCAACTCTGCCAAAAGTACCGTCGGGTAGTCCGATATAATCATCAATTACAAAGGGACGGTCTAGATAAATCACAATACCACCCAAAACTTGCTCTAATGTCTTCTGAGCCGCAAAAGCTACTGCTAAACCACCAATTCCTAAACTAGCTAACAATCCTAAAAGATTAATTTGATGACTTTGAGCATAGATCAGAACAGCTACAAAAATAATGATGATATTAGCTATCCATTTGAAGAGTATCAGGAATTCACTGCTAATTTTCTGCCCAGTTTTAAAAGCCGCATTTAATAAATAAAAATCAAAAAAGTTTTTAAATAATCTAGAGGCTAATAAACTCGTAGTGATGGCTAAAGATAAACTAATAACTATTTCTAAGGAGTTAGTCCAGCTATTTTTGGGTAATAGAACTGAAATTAACTCAACCAATAAAATTACAGTTGCAGAAGTTATAAAAATTTCATTAGGCTTAATTAACTTTTGGTAAATATCTTTAGTTTGGAAAATTGTTAGTTGTTTCAAGAGTAATTTTAACCATACAAAAGTTAACCGAAAAATTACGAATATGAAAGTTCCAACTACTAAACCCAATAAGGCAATTGTGATTTCTCTAATCGTAATGGTTTCTGGTAAAAAATCTAACATTTATCCCATGAATGATGCAATTTTCTCTTTGGCTCAATTCTGCACAAGAATCATCGCTGACTACCTCTTACAGACGCGTGTTATTTACTGCGTGCTATACTAGTCAGCGATTAAAATTTGTTCTGCACAATCTTACAATAATTTGTCACTCATTTGAGTGTTGAGAAAACGCTATCCACAAGTAAATACTGGATAGATAGGCTACTGAAATAATGCAGATATTTAATATACAATTAAAGTCTTTCATGGTACTGAACTCAAGGTAAAAGTGTGTGAGAAGCTGGAGGATTTTAATGTATAAACCTTGGGGTCAACATCTAAATCATGGGTTGCTGAAACAATAAATTTAAGTACAAATGCTTAAATTAACCAAAGTTAATCAGGTCATTTAATAGATGAAACTAAAAATTTAGGGCAGATTAGACACGGCTAACCCCCAGTAGTTATTTATCCACAATGAATGTACAAACAAATGCACTTATAAACCTGACCTCAATTCGGCTGAGGTAGGTGGCTAAAGAGCTGTGATGAGTTAAACTGGCCTAATATTTGACTAGCTTTTCACCAAAGCTTGATTTTTGCTGCTTGCTACAAACTGCTGTACAGACCAGCAGGAATAACCAGCGAGCTAGCATTGGTTAGCCTATGAGGCTGTTATTATGTACGCTATCTTTATCTTTGCTTTTTATTATAAATCTAAACTAGGCGAAAGCGAAAAAAATAGTTAGAAAATTTAGTCTTCAAAGCAGTTGTTGAGAATATTCTCTTGATGTAGCTGTCACGAAAATGGCAAAAAGTTTGTTTAGTGCGATCGCCTGTTTCAATCTGTCATCTCGTAGTTAATCGCTTCTGGAGTGCGCCAAAAAGAGGTGTTGACACTTCTCG
This sequence comes from Nodularia spumigena CCY9414, assembly GCF_000340565.2. Classification (NCBI taxonomy): domain Bacteria; kingdom Bacillati; phylum Cyanobacteriota; class Cyanophyceae; order Nostocales; family Nodulariaceae; genus Nodularia; species Nodularia spumigena. The sequence goes on along the minus strand of NZ_CP007203.1, from coordinate 565,909 downwards.
CCACCTGGAAAGCCTTTAGCACATTAATTTCTAGGCGTTGGCTGGGATAAGCAGCAATAAAACTGAGTAGAGAAAGACCTTCCGGTTGGGTAGCACCTAAAACGAATGCGGCTCTGAGTGCTTGTACCCCCGCCTGATCTTCTCTGACTAAAGCCTCAGATAGATTGCTCAGAACCGTTGTGCCAATCTCAGTATGCAGTAAACTACTGAGGGTGACAACATCGATGGGTACTTTCACTTTCAGCATTCTCAAAAAGTTGCGGCGTTTTTCTGGAGATATTCCCCCAATGTAAAGTTCTAAACCCCTGGGAAATTCCCCAGTATCCGCAGCCTTGTGTAACTCAGCCAGGGAGATAGATTCTGCCAACAGGCCAAAACGCACAACCACCGTATCAGCAGCACGTACAGAGGTATTTGACCCACAAAACTGTGTCAAAGCGATCGCGCTCAATAAACTTGCAACTATCTTGAGGTTTTTCCAGTTGCTTCCCATGAAATTTTTACCAATGAATGCTTAGGGGAATAGATACCACAAGTCAAAAGTCAAAATTGAAATGCTTCGACTACCCCAGTCATCATAAATTAAAAGAGCATAGCCATGCTATGCTCCTATTGAATTAAAAGAGCATAGCAGTTTATGCCCCTATTTATTTTTTGTCAAAATTAAACTTTAGCAGATGCCTTAGTAATCATATTCAGTTCGCCCTTGGCATACTTAGCAGCAAAATCTTCCAAAGAAATTTGCTTAATCTTGCTAGCATTGCCGGCTGTGCCAAATTGCTCATAGCGGTCAGAACAAACCTTCTGCATATATTTAATGGAAGGCTTGAGGAAGTGACGGGGGTCAAATTCTTTGGGATTTGATGCTAAAGCTTCACGCACGGCGGCGGTGATAGCTAGACGGTTATCGGTGTCAATGTTAACCTTACGTACACCACACTTGATGCCTTTTTGAATTTCTTCTACAGGTACACCGTAGGTTTCGGGAATTGCACCACCATATTGGTTAATTAGTGCCAATAAATCTTCTGGTACAGAAGAAGAACCGTGCATTACCAAGTGAGTATTAGGCAGACGGCGGTGAATTTCTTCAATGCGGCTAATTGCCAAAATTTCGCCTGTGGGCTTGCGAGTAAACTTGTAAGCACCGTGACTAGTACCGATAGCTACAGCCAAAGCATCTACTTGGGTTGCTTCTACAAACTCTGCCGCTTCGTCTGGGTCAGTCAGCAATTGAGAGTGGTCAAGTGTACCTTCAAAACCGTGACCATCTTCAGCTTCACCAGCACCGGTTTCCAGAGAACCTAAACAACCAAGTTCACCTTCAACGCTGACACCCAAGGAATGAGCAACATTTACCACTTCACGAGTGACATTGGTGTTGTACTCAAAGCTAGCGGGGGTTTTAGCGTCAGCTTCCAAAGAACCATCCATCATGACACTAGTAAAGCCATTCTTAATTGCTGAGTAGCAAGTAGAAGGAGCATTACCATGATCTTGGTGCATGACAATGGGAATCTCTGGATAGGTTTCTGTCGCTGCCAAAATCAGGTGGCGCAGAAAGTTTTCGCCAGCATAAGCACGAGCGCCACGAGAAGCTTGTAGAATTACAGGGCTATCTGTCTCGGCTGCTGCCTTGAGAATTGCCTGAATCTGCTCCAAATTGTTAACGTTAAAAGCTGGGATGCCGTAACCGTTTTCAGCCGCGTGGTCCAAAAGCAGCCGCATTGGTACAAGCGCCATATATAGTCCTCCTAATTTGTTTTTGAGCTAATCAACGTGAGAAAAGCGTTATTATTACGCTAATCTTAATACTTTTTTCAACTTATAGGAAATTATAACTAGTGACGGGCGTTTATGTTGAACAACTTTACGCCATCTTTCACAACGATGCCCTATACTTCCCATATACTACTGTACAGTAAGTTACACTCTCATTAAAGCCTTTAGTTAGTAGCCGCTATCCTCGATACCATATCCGCTCTTACTTGGGTAAGGTACAAGTTAAACCTCAGCAATGAAAAAACCAGTAAACCCTCAGATTCTGGCGATCGCTCATTTTGGCAAACTAAATATATTCTGACTTAGAAGTGGGTCGCCCGAGACTCGAACTCGGAACAAATCGGTTAAAAGCCGAGTACTCTACCATTGAGTTAGCGACCCTTTTTTCTTTTGCAACTTTGCCATCATAGCATGAGCATCTGAGATTTGCAACCAATTTTATAAAAGATTTGCTGTTAACCTTACAGATGCCGTGCAGCTAGCCTTGGGAGCTACTACCGTCAGGTTTGCGCCAGTATTGAGAGCATTACGAGGGGCTGTCCAAGGTTCGAGACAGTAGAAGTCTTTGCCTTTGACTGTCCAAAACACCAGATGAGAATAAATCGGCTCGTAATCTAAACTTAATTTTAACTGACGGCTATGATCTATCACTGTAGCAGATTGGCTAGTTAAATCCTTAAAAGCAACATCAATTTCATCACGGTTAAAATCGAAGTTCCCGTCAAACGAGTGAATTTCCTTAGTATTTTGGTCTTGATACTGCTGTGAGGGAATTTGAAACTCTAGCTGATTCTTATCACCACCAGTGAGAAAATAAGGATGGAAACCAGCCGAAAAAGGCATGGGTGTGGATGACAGATTTTTATACTCCTGGCGAATTGCGAGAGTATTCCCTTGCAATTCATAGGTAAAAATGAGTTGAAAATCAAAAGGATAAACTGCCTTAGTTTGCTCGTTACTATTGAGTACCAAAGTCAGGCTGGCTTTATCTTCAGTTTTCTGCTCAGTGACTTCCCAAGGTAACTCACGCGCAAAACCGTGTTGTTTCAGAGTGTACTGTTGACCATTATGGGTGTAAGTATTATCTGGTAAGTTACCACAGATAGGAAACAGAATGGGATTTCCACCTCTGACGCTCAAATCAGGATGAGTAAAGCGTTCAGTATCGAGATAGAAAATTTCTTGCTCCTGGATACGCCAACGGGTGATAATACCGCCTCTTTCTGGTACTACTTCTATTTGAGAACCAGCACTTTCATCGGTGAGGATGTAAGTTTTGTATTGTTGCTCTTGAAGGGTGATAGTAAACACAAGTTTCAGTCCTAATTGAGGGTGAATTTAGAGTAGACATAGACCGAATTAAAATATGCGTCTGACGAACCCTTGTAGAGACGTTGCTGAATCAAAGTATGAAATGCCAAAATCACCTTGATTTTTCTTAGTTCCTTTGCGCCTTTGCGCCTTTGCGTGAAACTAATTCATATCTCAATTCAGCAACGCCCTACATTCTTTGTCTCTCTACTCGTCTTCTGCAAACACAAAGCGATACAACTCGCTGGGGTCAGGTTCGGGGCTACTTTCGGCAAACTTCACGGCTTCGTCGATGACTTCTTGAATTTTCCGGTCAATGGCTTTGAGTTCCGCATCGTCTGCTAAGTTTTGCTCAAGGAGATAAGCCGCTAGCTTCTTAATGGGGTCACGGGAAAACCAAAATTCTTTCTCGGCTTTGCTTCGCATTTCATCTGGGTCTGCGAGGGAGTGTCCCCGGAAACGGTAGGTGAGGGCTTCAATTAATGTGGGACCTTCACCAGCACGGGCGCGGGCGACGGCTTCTTGAGCAACGGCTCGCACTGCTAGCACGTCCATCCCGTCTACTTCCACGCCTACCATGTTAAATACACTGGCTTTTTTGTAAATTTCTGGCTGGGAAGTTGCTCTTTCGTGAGACATCCCAATTGCCCATTTATTATTTTCGACTACAAAAATAATCGGCAGTTTCCACAAGGATGCCATATTTAAGGTCTCGAAAAACTGACCGTTGTTAGCTGCGCCATCACCAAAAAAGCAAGCTGTTACTTGGTCAGCGTTTTGGTCTTTCAAAACTTCGCGGCGGTATTTGCTTTGAAAAGCGGCTCCGGCTGCTACGGGAATACCTTCAGCCACAAAAGCATAACCACCGAGTAAGCCATGCTCGGCGGAAAACATATGCATGGAACCACCACGTCCTTTGCTGCACCCTGTGGCTTTCCCAAATAATTCTGCCATGACTTCTCTGGCTGGTACACCGGCGCTGAGAGCATGAACGTGGTCGCGGTAGGTGCTGGAAACAAAATCTTCACCCGGTCGCATGGCCTGGATAACACCTGTGGAAACGGCTTCTTGACCGTTGTAGAGGTGGACAAAACCAAACATTTTGCCCCTATAGTACATCTCAGCGCATTTGTCTTCAAATGAGCGACCTAGTACCATGTCTTCATACAACCGCAATCCTTCTTCTTTGGTGATTTTGGTAGTTTTGGTATTAAATGTAGGTAACGTGCGTTCTTGAACCATTATTTTGTAGTATTCCTATAGTAAAACTGAAAGTTACCATCTCAAATAAGTTGCGAAAAGACAATATCTGCTTTTCATCCCCAAAAATTTATGCCCCAAAAAGGTTTATAGGCAATAGAGGTGAAACAATGAGTGAATTTTTGATGCTTCTACCCACGCTCTGTGAGGTTCTTGCCCCTGAGTTTTCCCATTCCCTACTCCTGTTCATAGGCTATCAATCAGGATAGCTTGGTTTCTGCATATCCATGAACAATTTAGGAAAAATCAACCTGTAAATTTGTTTATCCAGTTCGATAGTTGTAAGTTAAATTGATTTGTGTTATAATACTGAGTCTTTAGTTAGTTTATCTGTTTGGCGATGGTTTCTCTAACTGCGTAGCTGGGGAAATCCGGGAACGATGAGTAACTATAAGTGCTTACAGGCAAAAATACGCAAAATTAACACAAAGTATTGGGGCTTTCTAGGCATGGAAAATATTATCATGAAAATATTATTCAAATTTTAGGAAGTCACAAAATTGGTTGTGGCAATATACACTGATATTGTAAGTCAGCCACGGTATTATTCACTGTATTATTATGGCACGGTTTTACAGGCCACCGAATGCTCTAGGTGAATTATGTTGATCACGGTGCAGGGGAAGTAGACTGTGCGAATTCCGCTAGATTACTACCGAATTTTGGGATTACCGTTAGCGGCAAGTGATGAACAGTTGCGGCAATCATACAGCGATCGCATTGTGCAGTTGCCACGACGAGAGTATTCTCAAGCAGCAATTTGTTCTCGCAAACAACTCATTGAAGAAGCTTACGTGGTTTTATCCAATCCTAAAGAACGTAGCAGTTATGACCAGCTTTATCTTGCCCATGCCTATGGCCCTGACGGCAATGGTAATGCTACTGTTGCAGTTGGGAACCACACAGAAGAAGGCAACAACGCTGATCCTGATATCCAGAGTCTGAGTATCGACATTTCCCAGGAGGAATTAGTTGGTGCTTTATTGATTCTGCAAGAATTGGGGGAATATGAACTGGTACTCAAACTCGGTCATAATTATCTCACGACTCAAAACGGGGTAGCATCTGCCAGAGGAGAGAATAATCTGGCAAGTGAAGAATTTCTCGAAAGTTCTGACTACCCAGATATTGTTCTGACTGTGGCTCTGGCTTGTCTAGAATTGGGTCGGGAGCATTGGCAACAAGGTCACTATGAAAATGCGGCTATTTCTCTAGAAACTGGTCAAGAACTGCTAGGGCGTGAAGGGCTATTTTCCAGTGTACAGGCGGAAATGCAGGCTGATTTGTACAAATTGCGTCCTTATCGAATTTTGGAATTGTTGGCATTACCAGAAGAGAAGGTTGCCCAAAGACGACAAGGGTTAGCATTTCTGCATGATATTTTAAGCGATCGCGGTGGAATAGATGGTACTGGTAATGATCAATCTGGTTTAAATATAGATGATTTTTTGCGATTTATCCAGCAATTACGCAACTATTTAACGGTTGCTGAACAGCATAAACTATTTGAAGCCGAAAGCAAGCGTCCTTCTGCTGTTGCTACTTACTTGGCGGTTTATGCCCTATTAGCAAGGGGATTTACTCAACGTCAACCGGCTTTAATTCGTCAAGCCAAGCAAATGCTGATGCGTTTGGGAAAACGTCAAGATGTGCATTTAGAACAATCACTGTGTGCGTTGCTACTGGGACAGACTGAAGAAGCCACCCGCGTTTTAGAACTGAGTCAAGAATACGAAGCCCTGGCTTTAATTCGCGAAAAATCCCTAGACTCTCCCGACTTGCTACCGGGGTTATGTTTGTATGCGGAACAGTGGTTACAAAATGAAGTATTCCTGCACTTTCGAGATTTAGCTACGCAGCAAGCCTCGTTGAAAGATTATTTTGCTAACCAACAGGTACAAGCTTATTTAGAAGCCTTACCTAACGATGCCCAAACCACTCATGAATGGGCTGTAATCAATCGGCAATCTTTTTCCCAGCCTCCCCTGCACAGTGACCATTCTACTGCTGCTGCTCCCCAATTTGCTCAAGGTAGAACACCATTACCGGATTTATTAGCAACAGCAGCTCACAAAAAACCTGAAAATGCCAATTTTTCCCCAAATAGTGGGAATCCACTACCAGATAAAATTACAGGGGATGTCTACTCACACCCAGATTTAGCCGATTTTTCTCATCCTCAGCGCACCACCGGAGCGACTCACCCTCATCTCAATGGTGCGGCTCATCCCACTTCCACTGGTCAAGTCAAAAAGCGCCGGAGGCGAAAGCCCAGTCAAGCTGTCAACCGGGGTTATCCTCAACATCAACAAGCTTTTGCGGCGACTTTAGAAGGGAAAACAAAACTGGTTTGGACTGTATTTGGTTCTTTAGCCGGGATATTAGTGTTTTGGCTGTTAGTTTCAACGACATTTGGATGGGTGAAAAATTTGTTGTTCCCTGCTCCAGTTTTGCAAGGTGAACAGTTATTTGTGGAACTGAATGAACCACCAATAAATATTCCAGACAAAAGTAGCAAGTTGCAACCCCCAGAAGGTTCTTTGACGGATGCGACGGCGCAAGAAGTTATTCAAACTTGGCTATCTACTAAAGCCGCAGCTTTAGGGCCGCAATATAACCTGGATAGTTTAGAAGACATTTTAACAGGTGCAACTCTTTCTCAATGGCGGCAACTTGCCCAACAAGAGAGGTTACAGAACCGCTATCGGACATATAAGCACACGGTGAAGGTGGAATATTTTGATCAAAAATCAGATCAAGCCGTCGTTGTGGCTACAGTCAGGGAAGTTACACAGTTCTATGACCAGGGTCAAATCAGAAATTTTACTGATGAAACTTTGCGCGTGCGATATTCTTTAATTCGACAAGCTGATGTCTGGCGCATCCAAAATATGTCAGTTATTAATCAGATTGGCTGAATTTTTAAAGGGGAAAAACTCAAATCAAGTCTGTATGTTGTGGTTTATTAGCAATAATATTGATTTGATGGACTTCCAAATGACAAAATATCCCAAAATTATCTGTGGAGCGGGTAAAGATAATCACCCAGGAGGGGCCAGATGCCCATCCCACATTGGGAATCATTTATTTTTTGGTGTTCCCTGAGTTCTGATTTTTCTTTAGGAGGGGCAAGATGCCCATCCCACAATTGAGAATCATTTATTTTTTGGTGTTCCTTGAGTTCTGATTTCTTTTGATGTACTTACTCCTGGTTTTGTGAATGAGTCTGGGGGGCTTCACTCCGGCTTTTTTCTTTGTGGATTAAGGTTTTCAGCTAATGGATAAATTAAATGTTATGGAAGTATGACATTTACTCCATGCTCTCAAACTGAAGTACCTCAGATTGTCATGGTTTTATGACAATGCGATCTCCGAAAAGCTTATAAATTCGTATAACAGGGAAAAAAGTGCCTGGAACCCCCTTGATCCCTACCCAGGTTTACTGGTTAATATTTACTTAACAAAAGAACTCCTCCGATCCCAAAGAAATGCTGATCATGGCATCATCGAGGAATTGAAAGGTAGTGATTCTCAATTTAAGAAGAAACTTAAAAGTTAAAAACTGGGCAAAACCAGAAGTCAAGAATCAGAAATTCATCTGGGGTAGATGAAATTTTATTTTATAGAAGATTCTGTAACCCAGGGAAATCATTTACCTTGCACACTACTGGAGGCCAAAATTATGGCAAAAGAACGCCCACCACTAGAAGAGATGACATTAAGGCAATTACGGAAAGTTGCCAGTGAATATAGCATCTCTCGCTATAGCCGAATGCGTAAATCTCAACTGCTGGCAGCGATTCAAGAAGTCCAGCGCAGCAAAATATCGCTTAGTCCAACTCGTTCATTGGAGGCACAGGAAACCGTGGAAGCAGCAAAATTTGAATTAGGTCAAGAAGACCGTACTGGTGGTTCTCTGGCTGATGTTGATGAAGGACTCGCAGACCTACCACAAGGTTATGGTGAAAGTCGAATTGTACTTTTACCTCGCGATCCTCAGTGGGCTTATACCTATTGGGATATTCCTAACGAACACAAAGCGGAACTACGTCAGCAAGGCGGACAGCAACTAGCACTACGGATCTACGATGTTACCGACATCGATATTGATCACCAAAGTCCTCACAGTATTCAGGAATATCCGGCTGATGAACTGGCTAGAGAATGGTATATTCCCATTCCAGTGAGCGATCGCGATTATGTCATAGATATCGGTTATCGTACTGCTGATGGTCGTTGGTTAGTATTGGCGCGTTCTGCGAGAGTACACATTCCTCCGGTTTATCCATCTGATTGGATTGAGGATGCCTTTGTTACTGTCAACTTTGAAGAAGACCTCCGTGGTAAAACTGTTTACGAATTAGTCCCCCCTGCGAAGAAAGCAGCCGCCGCACCTTCATCAGGAGTAAATGGTAACAGTAACCCCATATACGAAGAAATCTTTGGCTTGGCTGAATCTGCCGAAGCACAACGAGTTGCTGGTTCTATCTTCGGTTCCATGCACCAAGTACCAGGTTCTGCACGTCCTGAAGAGGCGATTAGTTCCTATGTTTTCCCTTCTGGTGTAGGTATGTGGGCGGTTCCCACTGCTTCTGGTTTAACCATGTCGGGTGTTGGGATGTCTGGTGCTGGCTTCTCGGCTGGTGTACCAATGAGTCCCCGCAAATTCTGGTTAGTTGCTGACGCTGAGTTGATTGTTTACGGTGCAACTGAACCTGATGCAACTGTGACTATTGGCGGTCGTCAAATTAAACTGAATCCAGATGGGACATTCCGCTTCCAGATGTCCTTCCAAGATGGTTTAATTGACTATCCAATTGTGGGTGTTGCTGCTGATGGTGAACAAACACGATCAATTCAAATGAAATTCAATCGTGAGACTCCTTCTCGCAATACCAATACTAAGGATGAAGCTGTTTTAGAATGGTTTGCTTAAATTGCTGATGGTGAATTGAGAATTTAAATTATTTCCCGCTATATTAATTTTATGGCGGGTTTTTCTTTGTCTGTGTGAATCACCCCACCCCCAGCCCCTCCGGTGCAAGCGAGGAGGGGAGATAAAGCTAATATTTGCAGGGGTTCGGGTTAAATAAGTGATAAAACTACGAACATGATATGACACATAAAATCTCTGAAACTCTCATGACTCTGTGTCCTCTGAGTCCTCTGTGGTTCGTTATTTCCTAAAAAGAAGTAGGACAGCGTAATTACATTTTGGCTAAACTTTGCGTTTTCAAATAAGTAAATACAGATTTATCGCCAATATCTGGCGGAATGGCTTGAAATACTTTACGCAAGGCAAATACTAGAAAGAAAATTGCCCAAACTCCTAATAAAACTTCTTCCCAGTGAGTTGGTAAAATTCCTACCAAATGTCCCAGTAAAAGTACAGGTACTAAGAAAGTTAATAACTTCGTTTCAAGGCGATTAAAGCAAAAAGCTTCTTTGAAGAAAATACCTGTTAATGCTACGAAGGTAAAACCTATGCCAAATAAAGTTAGCGGTTGGTTGTAAACTGCGATCGCTAAAGGTTCACTACTAGACAATGCCAGTACTATTGCTGATATACTGCCGATACCCCAACAAACTTGTAATAGTCGGTGCAGAAATGCCATGTAGATGTGAATGGTTAATAAGCTGACACCTAGACCCAGACTAAAACAGGCATATAAAGGGGTGAGTGCGGCTATAGTCGTGGGATTATTGTTAAATAAAACCAAAACGCTACCAATGGCAAAGCTGAGTGCTGCTACCATTAACCCAGCCCGGTAGATAATCACGCCTGTGCGATCGCTATCATCAACTGTAAATTCCCCAAACTGACCTTGATAAACTTCTGATGCAGATGCTGTTTGTGTATTCATATTTAGTTAATTTTGTCAATAGTATTTAAGCTGAAAATGAAATTTTATTAATTTTATGCGGTGTGGTTTGACTACAAAAATAAGACTTGTAACGCATCTTGCCAGTTAATCTGCAACTTTGAGGAGGCATTACCGCCATTGATGGCAACTTCTACCCAGCCATGACTACCAACTAAAGCGGCTACTTCTCCCACTTTAACATCACTATAAGTTTCACCTCCGGGTATTTTTACCCCAGCGACTTGCACACACCAATTTTTACCTTGCACATATTTTTCGGGAATATTGCTGACTAAGTTGCCAAAATAATCAATATATTGAATACAACCTGTTACGCCGGAATTGGTTTGGTGACATTCGCCTATATCCAACTGTACCAAAGTTGCGGAATCGATTTCTTGTCCTAGCTGTTTTAAAGTGACACCATTAGCAAGATGAGCGCCCACAGGTGCAAAGATATCTCTACCGTGAAAAGTTTTACTGGGTTCGGGTGTGCGCCAATAATTAGGGTTTGTCAGTTCAACGGTGTTAATGGCTGGACTTTGACTGAGTACCCCACTAAATATGCCATTATCAGGCCCTACCAGATACCCTTGAGCAAATTCTACCGCGATCGCTCTGCGCTTACTGCCCACTCCCGGATCTACCACTGCCACATATACCGTACCCACCGGGAAATAGGAATAAGCATTCATCAGACAAAACCTAGCTGCGGCGATATTTTGCGGCGGAATCTGGTGTGTTAAGTCTACCACCCTTAGCAGGGGATTGATTTGGGAAACAACACCTTTCATCACACTAACATAAACATCGCGATCGCTAAAATCGCTCAGTAATGCTACGAGTGATGATTGATTTATCTGTTTTTCAGGCATGGCTTAATAAAATTATATTAAGACAGAATTTTCTGTATCGACAGATACGAAAAATATGATATGTTAAGAATACCAGACATAATAAAAATTAAACAGGAGTATTATGATGACTCGGAATAAACTACAAGCTATGAGTCAAGCACAAGAAACTCATAGAGTGAATATTCAAAAAAGTCTAGAACATCGCTTGCAAGTAGCCAAGGCTAAGAGTGATGAGCAGCTAATTCATCAACTTGAAGCTGAAATTAAATATAACCGTTAAATAAAAAGTTTGTAGTTCATAGTTTTGTTGTGTGAAACCCAGCTGCGGCGGGTTTTTTATTTTAAGGGGTTGCCAATTTAATTGACAACCCCAGAATACTGCTAAATTCAACTACAGAATCAGCTCTAAAATTGCTTAAATCCTTCTTTTTTTCTGTGAGCGGTCATTACTTTTATTCACGTCTAATTCTTCTCGACGTAGGTTTTCTTGAGCCTCAACCGTATCCTCTTCTACAACCTTTTTAACTTTTACTTCTTCACGCACAACAGCTTCCTTCCGAATGTCAGCATTCTCCTCATAAACATCCATACGTGCAACTTCACCTTCGCGGAAGTTAACTTCATCAGGAGCGGCTGTTCGTCCAGCATCTGTTGGCGTAGTGCGTTCAATAACTACACGCTCTTTTTCAACAGGGACAGAAACATTTGCTCTCTCAGTTTCAACGTGCTTACCAACTGCTACCTCTCCTGTTTTAACACGGGATTTATTCGCAATTAACCGTTCTTCGTAAAGTTTCAAGTTTTGATGATTGCGCTCACTGGTATCATACAAATCCGGTTCCCGGTCGTAAGTATAGGTATCACGATTATAACCAGTCCTGGGTGCAGGTGTAGTTCTTCTGGCTGTAGTATCGGCATAAGCCGATGGAGTATCTAAAGGTGCTGTAGCCTCTACAGGTGTAGAAGTTTCTAAAGGTGTTTCTGCAAACGGAGTCCGATAAACTCCGCGGACCTGCTCTTCATAATCATAATCAACCCGTTCCAGGTCGTTAAAATCAGGTAAGCTCTCTACTTGCTCTTGGGTGAGTCCTGTAGCGTAGACTCGTCTATCTGCATAGCTAATGCGAGAACGCCCAATTGGTAACAACACTTGCTTACCAAAAATCCAAAAACCTGTATCAACAACTAGGTAACGAAAACTTCCTGTCTCGTCCACTAAAATATTTTTGACCGTGCCAACTTTTTCATTATTGATGTCTGAGTAAACATCAAAATCTCTGATTTCATAATTATCAGAATCAGTAATTGTATAGTCAGCAGCCAAATCTTCAAGTTTATAAAGAACCATATTTTATATTTGCCAAAATCTACATTTACAATCCTAAAAGATATCTGAAATTACTACTTCTTTCTAGCGATTGAATTTAATTAATTGCCTATTTACTACTTACAGTAGAGTGACTAATTAGGTAGTTTATAAAATAAGGCTCAAACTTGGGATTATTCAAACAATCTGAGGTCTTACTTTTTCGTTTATTTGAGTTTATAACTTGATTGCTGTAGATTAATTAGTATTCATTCCATCTGACTTCTAACTTTAGATACAATTCTTTGAATCGACAGGTAGATAACTATTTAGAAATAAAAAAATATCATATACATATAAATTTAAAAATAATTAATTTACTTTAAATTAATGGAGGTATGTTTGGATGTCTAGCTTATCTCATTTATCTGCATCTTTGCTAACTTTAGGGTTAGCAGCAAGTTTAACTTCCTCAGCTTCAGCACAGAATACTTTTCCTGATGTCCCCCGTGATTATTGGGCTAAACCATTTATTGAGCGTTTAGCCGAAAGAAATATTATTGTGGGATATCCAGATGGCACATTTCGACCCGAACAGGCTGTACAGCGTGATGAATTCGCTGCAATGATTCGGCAAGCTTTTGAGCAAGAACCAGTGCGACAAATCGAAGATGCCAGTGCCTTTCAAGATGTTCCTCAAGGACATTGGGCATCTCTAGCCATTGAGTCAGCCTATCAACAAGGATTTATGAGCGGTTATCCTGGTGGTTTCTTTCGCCCAAATCAGCCAGTTTCTAGAGTAGATGCGTTAGTTACCTTAACTAGAGGTTTAAATTTAGCACCAGAAACTCGGCGAGTTGTGAGAAGGCCTGTATATTTACCACTGGCGATGACTTCTTTAATGCAGCCTTTAGTAGCAGCAGCACCTCAGCCAACTACCCCTGTAGCCGCACTGGCAAAAGATTATTATGTCGATGCCCAACAAATTCCTCAGTATGCTATTAATGATGTAGGCATAGCGACACAAAAAAATCTGGTGGTCAATTATCCGAATCCTAGAGCGCTAGAACCTAACCAACCTCTCAGACGTGCAACTGCGGCGGCTTTTATCCACCAAACTTTGGTTGCTCAGGATAGAATTGAACCTCTGCCTAGTAATGTAGAAGCTCATAACTATATTGTGCGTCCGGAAGTTACCCAAGCGGCTCGATAAATACAAGAGTTCAAGAGTTCAGCTATTGGCTCGTAGTTGCGCTAAAGCGCTAAAGCGCAACTACAAACTATGATGATTTATCTTAACTTAAGATTTTGGCTTGTAAGTCGAAGCAACGTGTAAGTCTTTCAATTGCTTGACATCTACCCCTGAAGGTGCATCAGTGAGCAAACAACGGGCTTGTTGTGTTTTGGGAAAAGCAATCACATCTCGAATTGATTCTTCCCCAGCTAGCAACATTACCAAACGGTCTAAACCGTAGGCAATGCCACCATGTGGCGGTGTACCATATTCAAAGGCATCTAAGAGAAAGCCAAATTTATTTTGTGCTTCTTCAGGCGACAAACCAATTGCTTCAAACACCTGCTGTTGAATATCGCTTTGATAAATCCGCAGACTTCCACCACCAATTTCTAAACCGTTTAATACTAAATCGTATGCTTGGGCGCGGGCGGTTTTTAAATCACTGACATCTTCAGGATGGGGTGCAGTAAAGGGGTGGTGCAGTGCTTCTAGGCGTTTTTCGTCAGCATTCCACTCAAACATGGGGAAATCTGTAATCCAGAGTAAGTTGATTTTTTCGGGATTAATTAATTTAAATTCCCTAGCCACAACTTGCCGCAATCTGTCTAAAGTTTTATTAACTGTGGCAGTGTCACCAGCCCCAAATAATAGCAAATGTCCGGGTTTTGCGTCTGTACGTTGTAAGATTTCCTGTTTTTGCTCGGCGCTGAGGTTGTCTTTAATCGCGCCAATGGTGTCAATTTCACCATTTTCTCTGACGCGGATGAAAGCTAAACCTTTTGCACCGGCTTCGCTGGCTTCCTTGAATAAGTCACCACCTGGTTTAATGCGGACATTAGAAATGGCATCGTTACCGAGGGGAATTGGTAGAATTTTCACGATACCACCATGAGCGATCGCATCCCGGAAAACTTTAAAACCAGAGTCTTTTAAAACATCGGAAACATTGACTAATTCCAAACCATAACGGGTATCTGGTTTATCGCTACCATAGCGTGACATGGCATCGGCGTAGGTCAGGCGGGGGAATGGTAAGTTTAACTCAATACCTTTAACTGTTTTAAAGATATGAGCCACTAACTTCTCATTCAGTGCCAAAATTTCTTCTTGAGACATGAAACTCATTTCCATGTCCAACTGAGTAAATTCTGGTTGTCTGTCGGCGCGTAAATCTTCATCACGGAAGCAACGGGCAATCTGATAATATCGATCCATGCCCGATACCATCAGTATCTGTTTAAATAGCTGGGGTGATTGCGGTAAAGCAAACCACTCGCCAGGATTGGAACGACTGGGTAAAATGTAATCCCTCGCACCTTCTGGGGTGGAACGGGTGAGGATGGGGGTTTCGATTTCAATGAAACCTTCCAAATCTTCTAAGAACCGACGCATAGCTTTAACGACTTGATGACGCAATTGCATATTTTGCGCCATGCGTTCTCGTCGCAAGTCCAAATAACGATACTTTAACCGCAAGTCTTCCCGGACAGATTCACTGTAAGCTCTGGAAACTTGAAACGGTAATTGCTTACTAACGCCATTGAGGAGTGTAATTTTATCGGCGTAGATTTCTACTTCCCCTGTGGGGAGGCGGAGATTCAAAGATTCTTCGGGACGTTGCGTTACTGTCCCAGTAATTTCCACAACGTATTCATTCCGCAGGGTATTTGCTAGATCGTATGAATCTGGGGTGCGTTGCGGATCACTAACAACTTGGACAATGCCAGAGCGATCGCGTAAATCTAAGAATATCACGCCCCCATGATCGCGGGGACGGTCTACCCAACCGTACAAGGTAACAGTTTCTCCAATATCTTTTTTTCGGAGTTCGCTGCAATAGTGAGTTCGCATAGGTGTTAGTCTTATCTGTCGGGCTAGATGGGCTAATAAATGTCAAAGCTTTCCCATTATCTAGCATCAATAGTAATTGTAGTAGTTTCAGTTAAAGAAAAAACAGCTATATTTTGCACCAGGCGACTGAAGTCGCGGCTATACAGGCAAAACCCGCCTGCGCGGGTTAAATACCTTGATTTGCTTCTTAGTCCGCGCAGGCGAACTTAGTTTGTATAGCCGCGTTCGCCCTTGGCGTTGCGTTAGCAATATTCTAATCGCCTGGGCTTTATCAATTCTGATGCCAAATCAGTTCCAAACGGTCTTGGGCTGTTTTCAGAGCCTTTTCGGGAGACTCACCCAGCAACGTCGCCTCAATAGCTCGCCCCAGACTATCAGATAAACTATTATAACCAGCAATAATTGGTCTACCACGAGCCACAGGCATTTGATCCAGAAAAACTTTTAACACAGGTTTTTGGTTCATGAATTTCTGATAAGCTGCACTTTGGGCAGATTTGATATTCACCGGCAAAAAACCCGTCCCGATACTCCATTCTGTTTGGAACTCTTCACTCAAAACAAACTCTAAAAACTTGAGCGCAGCTTTTTCTCTGGCAGGGTTAGTCTTCATCACATAGAAATTACCATCGCCAATGACCGTAGCTTGTTCCACACTTGCAGGCATGGGAAATACCTGATAATCAACATTAGACTTCATGATATAAGTCCAAGGGCCTGTAATTTGCATAGCAACGCGACCGGCGATAAAATCATCCTCTTCATAACCTCGCTCAGGTGGAGACAATTTCACTGAACCATCTTTGATTAAATCTTGCCAAAATTGCAAAGCCGTCACTGCTGCTTCGGTGTTTAAATTTGGTCGATTATCAGTAATTATCTCCCCGCCAGCACTCCATAAAAAGGGGAACCAACTAAATACAGTCCATTCGCCTTTACCTAAAGGTAATAACATTCCATGTTGTTCTGGTTTACCATCGCCATTTTTGTCTATGGTCAATTTTTTGGCAACTTCTCGTAATTCTGACCAAGTTTTCGGCGTTTCGGTAATTCCCGCCGCTTGGAAAAGCTGAGGGCGGTAAAAAATGCCGATGTTGCTGGTGTAAAGTGGAACTGACCAAAGATGATCGTCTAATGTTAATGCTGCCAATAAGTTGGGGCTAACTTCCGATTTCAGGGGTAATTTGTCCAGCCAATCTTCTAAAGGTCTAATTGCATCTAGTTCACGAAACTGACCTGTCAATTGCGGGTAGAAACTCAAAATATCTGGAGGTACATTTCCCACAACTGCGGCGAGAATTTTCGGCAATTGTTGGTCTAGTCCACCAGCAAAAATAGATTCTACTTGGATATCAGTATGAGTTTGATTAAATTTATCTACTAATTTTTGAAACACATCTCGATTAGCTGGGGGATTAATTCCTTGCCATAATGTTAAACGAATTACACCATCATCTTTCGGTGCTGAAGCTTGACAGCCTGATAAGATGATTAGACATGAACTTAGAACTATTGCTAGAAATAATCGCCTAAGAGCAGAAGGAATGAACTGACGAAAAGAATTGCTGATTTGGTGTAGTAAAGGCGGAATTTTCATGTCTACTGGTTAGCTAGATGAGGAAATTTTTTCTAACACGCTCTTAGTAATACTCGTTTCGGCTCTGGTGTAGATATAAGTTTCTGGTTCCCTGACTTTTTGAGTTTGGCAAATTTTTTCCGCCCGTTCCCAAAAGTCTGTATCTTCTCCATAAGGTATATTATGAAATCCCTTTAATTGAAAAAATATGTGCCGTTTACCAAAAAATGTGGGACCTAAAACACATTCTCGTAAGTTAATTGTTTTTTCTGGTTGAAAATAATCTGCTACAAAAATCTCTTCTTCCGAGTCAAATCCTCCTTCAATTAAATCAATTTTTGGATTAGCTTTCATATATTCTAGACGTGAATCTAGATGATTGGGTTTGTAAGCATCATCACTGTCTATAAATGTAATGTAGTTCCCAAAAGATGCCTGAATTCCCGCATTTTTAGCATATCCTAATTTGCGATTTTGATGTTTCAAATAACGAATATTGGGGATTTTTTGCAGATAGGAATCAACAAGTTCAAAGGTGTTGTCTTGACTCCCATCGTCTACTACAACAAGTTCCCAATCTTTAAAGGTTTGATTAATCACGCTATCGATACAGTTTTTTAGGTGATTTACCCGGTTATAGGTGCATAAGATAACTGTTATTTCTGGATTGATGTCAAAGGTGATGCTGCTCATTTGTTTTGATATTTAAAAGTAGATTAGCTAGGATTTAGCGACTTCCGAGAAATAAATTATGTATATTGTGGGGTGGGCATCTTGCCCGCCCTGATTAAAGGACGGGTGGGGACACCCATCCCACAATCAAATTTGTCATGTTTTTTATTTGGAAGTCCCTTAGTTTTATTTTTCAGCCATGATACAAGTAGCAACGGGATAATCTGGATGAAAAGCATCTAGTTCTGCTGTTGTCAGTTCTTCTACGGCGATTCCATGATAACTAGCGATCGCACTTGTGGGATTACCATATACATATAATTGCTGTTGACTATATTCCCTAAATATGTATGTAAAAGCATCTGGTAAAGGTCGCCAATAATCGGCGGGAGTAGCATGAAGTCTAATGGCACTGGGAACCATTGCAAAACATTTTCCTCCTGGTTTTAACCAAGTGAGAATATTTTCAACTGCTATCCAGGGTGCATAACAATGTTCTAAGACATTAAAAATAATCACGGAATCAAAAGATTCTGGTTTGATGATTGATACATCATGCACATCCCCAACTATATCTACACCAGCGCCGGCTTCTATGTTGAGAATTTTATATGATGTCCCTGGATTAATTTGATAAAAATCTTTGTCTTTTGGTGTTCCTCCTATTTCGAGGATATTACCGACAATCTGAGATTTAATCTCTGCAATAAATTTGCCCAGATAGTATCTATCAACTGGTTTTCCTCTGGTTAATCCAAATGCTTGACAAATGGGAACTGCTTTTTTCAAGTCACCCCAATCTATAGAACCTGTTGCAGGTGATAATAAACCTATGGTTTCTAGTTTTTCTACTAATTTGCGGAAGTCTTCTAAACTTTGAATAGAGTCTAAATCATCTTTTAATTGATACTGAGAAAACAATTGCGGTAGAACTTGGTAAGTTGCTTGACTTAATTCCCCCAGTTCAAATTGCATATCTTTTTCAATAAAGCTACGAAAGCCTTTACCAAAAATTGTCAGGCTACCGTCTGCTAAAAATACTATGGCATCTTGAGATAAAGGTTGATATTTATCTAGTTCCTCAATGAATTTATCTGCAAGTGAAGCGAATTGAATTTTTTGAAAGATTTGGTATGCACTTTCTAGTGAATGTTCATGGACAAATATTTCGAGGAGCGTTAACCATGATTTAGCCGGAATGATTTCGGCGGTGCGCTGACTCCAAGCAAAGATTGCATATAACTGAGAATCTTCGACTTTTATAAAAGCGTTAGGAATATATTTTTTAGCCATCAAATTAATTTTTAATTTTTTATTTAAATGATATGTCTCAGGTATTATAAGCTATTTATGGCTACTTTTATGATTGATATCTGGATTTTGTAACGAATTGTGTATCTCAGAATAAAGTACGGTTATTGCGATCGCACCTTGCTATAAAACCGAACCCACTCAATTATCAGTTGGTCTAATGTTTGAAGTAGGAAGCTTAATAGATTGATTGAGGAAAAATACTGGTTGTCTGCAAGCTAGCACGCTTGAGATTAAACCTCCTAAGACTAAATCCACTAGATAATACCCCATTTTCGATACCCAGTGTCTTATCCTCAACGCCACAATTGCTGAAACGAAGCTAGAGAGGAAGATTATATGCCGAAAGTAATTGGAATTGATTTAGGAACGACAAACTCTTGTGCTGCTGTCATGGAAGGTGGACAACCTTTAGTCATTGCTAACGCTGAAGGACAACGCGTCACTCCGTCGGTGGTGGCTCATACTAAGTCTGGTGAACGCTTGGTGGGTCAAATAGCCAGACGACAAGCGGTGATGAACCCGGAAAATACCTTTTATTCTGTGAAACGCTTTATTGGGCGTAAACATGAAGAAATTACCCATGAAGCGACAGAGGTGACATACAAAGTTGTGCGCGATCGCGACGGTAATGTTAAACTGGACTGTCCCGCAGCAGGTAAACAATTTGCACCGGAAGAAATTTCCGCCCAAGTTCTGCGGAAGTTGGTTGATGATAGCAGTAAATATCTGGGAGAAAAAGTTACCCAAGCTGTAATTACGGTTCCAGCTTACTTCAATGACTCCCAACGCCAAGCTACCAAAGACGCGGGTAAAATTGCCGGTTTGGAAGTTCTCCGGATTATCAACGAACCGACAGCAGCAGCACTGGCTTATGGTTTAGATAAAAAGACCAACGAAACTATCTTAGTCTTTGACTTGGGTGGTGGGACTTTTGACGTTTCCATTTTGGAAGTAGGAGACGGTGTATTTGAAGTAAAATCTACCAGTGGGGACACCCATTTAGGTGGTGACGACTTTGATAAAAAGATTGTAGATTGGATGGCGACTGAATTTCAACGTAATGAAGGTGTTGACCTCCGTAAAGATAAGCAAGCTTTACAAAGACTAACTGAAGCCGCAGAAAAAGCCAAAATTGAACTTTCCAGTGCGACTCAAACCAATATTAACCTCCCCTTTATTACCGCGACTCAAGCGGGACCAAAACACCTAGATACAACTTTGACAAGGGCTAAGTTTGAGGAAATGACGGCGGATCTTTTAGACCGTTGTCGAAAACCTGTGCAGCAAGCTCTGCAAGATGCCAAACTGAGTAATGCGGAAATTGATGAAGTTGTATTAGTGGGTGGTTCAACTCGGATTCCGGCTGTGCAAGAATTAGTGCGGCGAATTATTGGTAAAGATCCTTGTCAAGGTGTGAACCCTGATGAAGTTGTGGCGATTGGTGCTGCTATTCAAGCGGGTGTGTTATCAGGTGAGGTGAAAGATATCCTGCTGTTAGATGTCACTCCCTTGTCTTTGGGTGTGGAAACTCTCGGTGGTGTGATGACGAAGATTATTAGCCGTAATACTACTATCCCGGTGAAAAAGTCGGAAATTTTCTCGACTGCGGCTGATGGTCAAACAAATGTCGAAGTTCATGCTCTCCAAGGTGAGAGAGAATTCGCTAAAGATAACAAGAGTTTGGGAACTTTCCGCCTAGATGGAATTCCGGCAGCACCTAGAGGTGTACCACAAATTGAGGTGACATTTGATATCGATGCTAACGGTATTCTTTCCGTGACTGCTCAAGATAAGGCTACAGGTAAACAGCAGTCGATTTCGATTACAGGTGCTTCCACTCTCGATAAGGGGGATGTGGAAAACATGGTGCGGGATGCAGAAGCCCACGCTGAGTCAGACCGCAAACGCCGTGAACAAATTGATACGAAGAACATGGCAGATTCTTTGGCTTATCAAGCCCAGAAGCAACTGCAAGACTTGGGTGATAAGGTGAGTTCTGAGGATCGTAGCCGAGTTGAAGGGTTAGTACAAGATTTACGGGAGGCGATTAATCAAGATAATTTTGAGCGCATGAAGTCTCTGACGAATGAGTTACAGCAAGCCTTGATGCAAGTTGGTAGTGCTGTTTATGCTCAAGCTGGTGGAGGTGATGGCAGAACTACAGGCGAAAGCCCCACAGGTGAAGATGTGATTGATGCCGATTTTGTGGAAAGTAAATAAAAGAACCCATTTCCCACCCCTCCTGTGCAAGCGAGGAGGGGTGATATAGCAAAAGTCAAAAGTCAAAAGTCAAAGACTCGCTGTGACTGGGTTTTAGGCTTTTGCCATGTCCTCACAACCTTGGCGGTTGCTATATTTGGTATTTTTATACTAAACCGTTTAGTTTAGTAGGGTGTAGGGTTAGCGTGGCACATTTACTTACCTGCCTGCTAACCTATCTATCATATCATAATATGTTGATTAAATCACAGTTAAATACAAACAGATGGATATAGCAGAGATCAATAGTGAAGTCTGTAGTTGGGTTGGGTTTGGGGTTGGGATAAAACTTGCTTCTAGACTAAACCGTTTAGTTTAGTAGGGTGTAGGGTTGGCGTGGCACATTTACTTACCTGCCTGCTAACTTATCTATCATATCATAATATGTTGATTAAATCACAGTTAAATACAAACAGATGGATATAGCAGAGATCAATAGTGAAGTCTGTAGTTGGGTTGGGTTTGGGGTTGGGATAAAACTTGCTTCTAGACTAAACCGTTTAGTTTAGTAGGGTGTAGGGTTGGCGTGGCACATTTACTTACCTGCCTGCTAACTTATCTATCATATCATAATATGTTGATTAAATACAAATAAATTTCTACTTCAGTTGAAAGAAATGATGGGACTAAGCACGAGAAAATTTGTATACTTTGGGTTTGGCTCATTTAACTTGAAAAATTAGTTCATCATTATGCCTTGGTCTGTTAGCATCTCCCAATTGTTAGAAGTTCTGTGCGCTCAACCTATCAA
Organism: Nodularia spumigena CCY9414; assembly: GCF_000340565.2. Lineage (NCBI taxonomy): Bacteria > Bacillati > Cyanobacteriota > Cyanophyceae > Nostocales > Nodulariaceae > Nodularia > Nodularia spumigena. The sequence goes on along the minus strand of NZ_CP007203.1, from coordinate 543,869 downwards.
TTTATCTGAAGCTGCTTTAACACAAGTCAGCAGCACTATCCAAACAGATACCCGGAGGATCAAACCTGGGGAAGTGTTTTTGGCTTTAAGAGGAGAAAATTTTGATGGACACGATTTTGTTTCCCATGCGATCGCTCAAGGTGCAATAGCGGCTATTGTGGATTCTGATTATGAAAATGCAGATGTAGCTGTATTGCAAGTAAGAGACACTTTACAAGCATATCAGCAACTGGGGAGATGGTGGCGCGATCGCCTGAATATTCCAGTCATTGGGGTGACAGGTTCTGTGGGGAAAACCACAACGAAGGAACTCATCGCCGCAGTGTTAGCAACTGAGGGACGAGTTCACAAGACTTTTGGCAATTTTAATAACGAAATTGGCGTTCCCAAAACCTTGTTAGAACTGGATACAGAACATGACTATGCGGTGGTGGAAATGGCGATGCGGGGTGAAGGACAAATCCGTGAACTCACGCAAATAGCCCGTCCGAATATTGGGGTAATTACGAATGTGGGAACCGCACATATTGAATTACTGGGTTCTGAAGAAGCGATCGCTCGTGCTAAATGTGAATTATTAGCCGAAATGCCTGAAGATAGTGTAGCTATTCTCAATCATGACAATCCCCTGTTAATGGCTACAGCGCAGCAAGTGTGGTCTGGGGAAGTTGTAACTTATGGCTTATCTGGTGGTGATATTCAAGGAGTGCTGACCGATAACCAGACGATAAAAGTTGGGGAAATGCGGCTACCTTTGCCCTTACCTGGTCGTCACAATGCCAGTAATTTTTTAGCCGCTTTAGCAGTGGCGCAGGTTTTGGGCATCGACTGGTCAACCTTGCAAAATGGCGTGAAAGTGAATATGCCTACGGGGCGATCGCAACGGTTTACCCTGCCCCATGATATTATTCTCTTAGATGAGACTTATAATGCTGCACCAGAAGCTATGACCGCAGCTTTGCAATTATTAGCAGATACACCGGGAAAACGCAAAATAGCTGTGTTAGGTGCGATGAAGGAATTGGGAGAGCGATCGCTGCAATTGCACCAAAGAGTGGGTGAAACGGTGCAGAGGTTGCAATTAGACGGTTTGCTGGTTTTAGTAGATGGTAAAGATGCACAAGCGATCGCTCAAAGTGCCGAGGGTATTCCATCGGAGTGTTTTACGACTCATGCTGATTTGGTAGCTCGATTAAAGACATTTGTGCAAGCAGGCGATCGCATCTTATTCAAAGCCGCCCATTCCGTAGGACTTGATCGCGTTGTTAATCAATTTCGCGCCGAATTCCTGTAATTAATTGGCTAAATTATTCCTGTTGATTAAATTCCCCAAATTAAGCCTCTGGAATTAAATATTCCGAAATAATTCCTGATCTAAAAATCTAGAATTGGAGGACAAATAAATAAAGTCCGCAGGTGCGGACTTAGAAATTTGGATAAGGTTAGGTTCTTAACAAGATGGACTACAACTTGTTAGAGGTTATCTTTATTGTTAATAACTTCTTTGAAAAAATCAAGTGTTTCACAAAGAAACTTTAGACATAATTCCTGTATTTTTGTCTGATTAAGCAGATATACAGATTGTATTTTTTTGACAACAAATGCGCGGTATAACCAGAATAATTTTTACTTGTAATTAAAAAATGATGCGCTGATTTTGCCTTTAATTAGATAATTAGATGCGTTTAGCCCGGTAAAATCCATCTTCACAAGTTTAGAGAAAAAATCATTTGTCAATCAGTGATGGTGATGAAAAAACAAAGCCAGGGGGTAAAAACACAATTTGGGAATTTTGGGCTTAATATCCTCAAAGTATAAGGCTCTGTTTCTCTTTTCCTGTAAAAGAAGTTCGACTCAAATCAAAAAGGGAGCAGTGGTTTGTCCCCCTTGATCACCAAAACTACGCATTAACAAATATACACTTACATATCCGTACTTATGCTCTTATCTAAAATTCGGAAATCCAGATAAAATCTAGATTTATTCATGAAGTATGGCGAATATGTATTATTCGTTACAAAAATAAAATCAGTGGTAATTTAACTAAATGTTAAGAATTAATTACCTAAACCTTAATACACAGTAACAAAGCGAAAATATACTATAGATGTAAAATATAAATACATCAAATCTCTGGATAAATACAGATGACAGGTGACAGCTTTAAAACTAGAGTAAAAATTTTAAGAATGAACATCACTGATATTTGTGATCGATAACAGGGAAATTAGTAAATGCCTCAAAATTATAGTGTGAGAAAACTCGGCAAAGATTCAACGACAACATCAGACAAATTGAGAGTGAGTGGGAAATCATGGCATCTTAGCATAGTTGAATCAGTACCATTTTTGTTGGCTTGCGCTGTGTTTTTAAGCGTCATTAGTTTAAAAAGTCCTATCCTGCTGTTTTGTTTGCTAGCGGGTAGTTTAATAGCAATAGTCATGCAACAAGTTGGGCAACAGGTGCATTTGCCAAAGCGATGGCTTATAATATTACAAATATTGGCAGTATCTGTCATTCTCTGTTTATTTTGGTTAGACTATTTTGCCACACCTGTATATGCACAATTTTTTGGCAGAGCTGAAGATTTTTTCCGAAATACTCTAACTCAAGGAACAGGAGACAATAACAATAGCCAAGCAGCAGTCAGTTTAATATTTAATGTGTTAAGGGCAATTTATTTACTTTATATTGCAGTTTCTCTAATTGGTGTGATTAATGCAGTGCGTAAAGATGAAGATTGGCAAAGTATCGCGAGAGTTCCGTTGTTAGTGGTTGTCGCTGTGACTGTTGCGGATGTCTTGACAGGGTTTGTAATTGGTGATACAAGCAGTAGGTAATTCCTCTTTGGTGATCAGATGAAGTAAAGTTCAAGTTCAATATTTGTTATGTCTGAAGAACAAGATCAAAAATTTCGTCCAGTTAATCAAATTCTCGGCTCACAACCATCATTAGGACCAATTCCTGCTGACCAAATTTTTCCTTGGCTGGTAATTGTTTTAGCCTCTTACTTTATTGTCAATGGAGTTTTTGGCGGAATTTTTGCAGATGATTTCCAAAAATGGTTGTGGACAGCATTAATTTCAGGTTGGGGAATCGCCACTTGGTGGATTTTAACTGGTGGTAGGAGTTGGCGCTTTTTAAGCAAATTCGTTGGAGTTCCCACTTGGACAAGAGGCTTTGCGCGTTATCAAAGCTTGTTAGAAATTAACCATGAAGCAAAAAATCGGAAAACAAACCCTAAGCATCGCCGGAAAAGAAAGTAGATTAACACCATTTGAGGATGCGTTACATTTAGCGACAATGCTCCGCATTGCGCTTGATGGTCGTGATATCGGCGCTTACATTTTAAACAAAGAAACCCAAAAAGATCGGTTTTGCTTTGTGTTTGGGTTTGAATGTCGAGGTATCCATACTACCTTAAGGTCTGAACAGATAGAGACAATTTTTAATAATATCGAATCAGGTTTAAAAGATATTCCTGAAGGTGAAAAAATGACCTTACACATGGGGTCATTTAGTTCAGACAAAAAACGACAAGCAGAATTAGCCGATTTGGTAAAGCGGACACCATCACGAGACATCAAATATTTATTAACAGCCGAAAGAGCCAGAATTCAAGAACTGACTAACTCAGGTATTCGTAAGCCTAAATTTCTGCGAATTTATGTGACTTATACGATTGAACCAAATACTACACAGACAGATGATTGGATTGAGAAACTTTTAGCCAAAGGTGAATTATGGTGGTTGAAATTTAAAGGTGAATTGGCAGAAGTTCAAAACCAACGGGTGGAAACTCTGATCATCAAAGCTTACCAACAAGGATTTTCCCGTTGGGAACAGCTTTTATCTAACAAAATGGGGTTAGATGTCAAACCTTTAAATGCTGATGAATTATGGGAACACGCTTGGAGAAAATTTAATGATACAGAACCAATAGAAATTCCCCAATTACTTCATTTAGATGAAAATGGATTGCATGAGCAAGTTAATTCAGACTTAGCTAGTACCAAATTGCTGATTGAAAATATTCACAGTACAACTTTGCTGATGGAGTCTAATGTACCTTGTGCTGACCGCCGTTGGGTGAATGTGAAAAATCGCTATATTGGGGCGCTGACGTTTCTGGAAAAACCTGGTGGTTGGCAGAATAAATTTGCTCAAATGCGTTATTTATGGGAATTATTAGCCAGAGAAACGGTAGTAGATACAGAAATTTTTTGTGAATTAACTGCCGCTAATCCAGCTATAGTCAAAAATACTTTACAACGAGTGCTGAAACAGTCAAATATGACAGCACTTATGGCGCAAGAGAAAAGTAAAACTATTGATGTGAGCGCGCAATTAAAGTTAAAGAAATCCGTAGCAGCCCAAGAACAATTATATGAAGGAGCAGTGCCGATATATACGAGTATAGCTATTTTTGTGCATCGTCCCAGTGTGGAAAAATTAGATGCAGCTACAAGATATATTGAAAACTGTTTTCAACGACCGGCTCAGGTAATTAGAGAAATAGAGTATACTTGGAAAATTTGGCTGCAATCTTTACCGATAGTCTGGGAAGGTTTGTTGGTAAAACCTTTTAACCGTCGTCAGTTATATTTAACCAGTGAAGTTCCGGGATTAATGCCTTTAGTGTTAACGAAAGCTGGAGATAGCCACGGTTTTGAGTTGATTGCTGAAGAAGGCGGAACTCCTATACATCTAGATTTGTTTAACCAACATAAAAATTTAGCACTATTTGCGACAACTCGTGCTGGTAAATCGGTTTTGGTATCGGGAATTTTAACTCAGGCTTTGGCTCATGGAATTCCTGTTGTCGCCTTGGACTTTCCCAAACCAGATGGTTCATCTACGTTTACTGACTATACAGAGTTTATGGAGGGGAATGGGGCGTATTTTGATATTTCCAAACAATCGAATAATTTGTTTGAGCAGCCTGATTTGCGATCGCTTTCTCCAGAAGAACAACGCGATCGCCTATTGGATTATACTGGATTCTTAGAATCAGCTTTAATGACAATGGTTTTAGGCTCATCCACCGAAAACCAACTGCTCTCCCAAACAGTGCGTTCCCTGATAAACTTGGCTTTAAGCGCTTTCTTTGCAGATGTAGGGATTCAAGAGCGATATAAACAAGCGATCGCCGGCGGATTTGGTAGTCAAGCTTGGCAAAAAACCCCCACATTAAAAGACTTCCTTTATTTCTGTTCCCCAGAACATCTGCAATTAGACTCTCTGAGTGGTAGGGTAGATGACGCACTCAGTCAAATTCAACTGCGGTTACGGTTTTGGCTTTCGAGTCGCGTCGGACAATCGATTTCTGCACCATCTAGCTTTCCCACCGATGCACAACTTTTAGTTTTTGCACTGCGGAACCTCTCAGATAACGAAGATGCGGCCGTACTGTCTTTAAGTGCTTATTCCGCAGCTTTGCGACGGGCGTTAAGTAGTCCAGCTTCTATTTTCTTTATTGACGAAGCCCCAATTTTATTTGAATTTGACCAAATTGCTGATTTAGTGGGGAGAATTTGCGCCAATGGAGCCAAAGCTGGTATCAGAGTTATTTTATCAGCCCAAGACCCCGATACCATCGCCAAATCCAAAGCAGCATCGAAAATTTTACAAAACTTATCAACACGATTGATTGGGCGTATTCAACCAGTAGCAGTAGATAGTTTTGTGAGCATTTTAAAATATCCCCGTGATATTATTTCTCGTAATGCTACAGAAAGCTTTTTTCCTCGCAAAGAAGGCATTTACAGCCAATGGTTATTAGATGATAACGGGATTTATACCTTTTGCCGTTACTATCCAGGATTCGAGCAATTAGCTGTAGTTGCTAATAATCCTAATGAACAAACTGCACGCCAAAAAGCCATGTTACAACACAGGGATAAATATGAAGCAATTTCTGTATTTGCACGTCAGCTAATAGCTTCTTTACGTGGGAGTTGAAAGAGGAATGAATCTCACGCACCAGGCGCACCAGGAGCAGAGAGTTAAATTTGGATTTTAATAACTGCACTGAATTTCTTTCCTTCCTTCTTCCTTGGCGTACTTGGCGGTATGCGCTACGCGAACGTTCCTCATATCTTCAAAATATATGCAGAAAACTACATTCTTCACCCTGACCCTTTCCTGCTTATTAGTCTTACCAGCAATGGCACAATTAGGTAAAGTTTGGACAGAATTTCAACTTTACTCTGTAGATATGCAAAATTATCTGAGACAGAACTTGAGTGAAACTTTAAGACCTTTAGAAATTAGAAGTCAAACTGCACTGAATAATTCTACAGGAGAATTGAATATACCGAATCCAGTTGAGGCTGGAAAGAGTTTGCGCCAAGATTTATTTTTTAACCCAACAACAGATAAATTTGAAAACAATCCCGTTGTCCAATCTAATGCGGTAACTAATGAAATTAATCGTTTAATTACCCGTAGTTCCATAGAGAGTTTTATGGGTAGAGAGGGACAAATTCGCTTAAAATCACAATTACAGAATACTGAAATTATTCTGGATAATATCGAAGATTTTTCTCAACAATCTGATAATATTTTCAATCAAATTGCTAACACCCTCACGTCATTATATCCTACAGAACCTTTAAAACAAGCACTGGAAGGTGATCAAGCCAATTTGCAGTTACAAGCTATTAAAATTCAACAAGAACAAGCAAGAATTAGCAGTGCAAATCTAGCTCAAACAATCCAAACAAATCAATCTTTGCAATACTCTAATTTAAATTTAGCAAGTATTTCTCAGCAAATGGATGAAATGAATCGCTCGCGTCGAGTAGATAGCGCAACAGAGACTGCAAGACTCATTCGTACTACTGCTCAAATAGATTTGTTTGGTAGAGAAGAGAATTAGGATATTGTGAACAAAAATGCAGCTTTATATTTTACAAATATTTCCTGAAATTGGTATCAATGAAACTTTCGATAGTGGTGCTGCAACGGCAAGAAGCATGACTGAAAGTTGGGATAATCAATGGCTAGATTTATTACAGAATAATACCAGTAACAATTTATATGGAGCGCTCACAAATCTGGGTGTATTTTTCGCTGTAGGCACTTTATTATTTTTTATGATGCAATGGCTCAAAGATGTTATCTACAGTGAATATTCACGTCCGATAACGGGTTTAATTTGGCCTTTTATCGTAGTCTTATTATTAAGTAATGGTGGAGATGGTAGCATACTTTCTAATTTGACATTGGGGGTAAGAAACTTTATCAATACAGTCAATCAGCAAGTAGTTACTACAGCAGATGCGGAAAAAAATTATCAGCAAGCACTGAATATGAGTTTGGCGGAAGAAATAGCTGGTTCTTTACTTCGTCCTTGTCAATCATTGACTGGTGAACAACAAACCCAATGCTTTGCGAAAGCCAGCGACCAAATAGATAAACTCTGGCGAGAATATAGAGATTTATATGGTAATAGAATTTGGATTGAAAGATTGGAAAATAAGGTAATCTCGCTGAAATTCGGTACAGGAAATTTATCAGATACTACCTTTAACTCCTTGTTAGGGAATACAGCACAAACGAGTATTAAAAACTTTTTAATTTCTTTGCAATATGCCTTTCAAAATTTAATAGAAGCCACTATGCTACTCATAGCAGCTTTAGGACCATTGGCTGTGGGCGCATCTTTGCTACCTGTAGCGGGAAAACCTATTTATGCATGGCTAACAGGTTTATTCTCGGCGGGAATTGCCAAGATTTCATTTAATATAATTGCAGCTGTAACCGCCGCAGTAATTATCAACGGTCCAGCAGAAAATCCCAATGCGAATCCTGACTTAATGTGGTTCATAATTTTTCTCGGAATTTTAGCACCACTATTATCCTTAGCAGTAGCTGGTGCTGGAGGATTTGCCGTTTTCAGCGCCATTAATAATACAAACGCCTTAGTCAAAGATAGAATATAGCATGACAATTAAATCTTCTAATACTCTCTATAAATAATGAAAAAATGACCAATTTACTGCATAAAAAAAAACCAACCGCAAATATTTTAACAATTTTTGCGATCGCCACCTTAAGCTTGCATCTATCAGTGTTATTTCTATTCATCTTGCAAGGGTTAAATATTCGCCAACTCAGCCTGAGAAAACCGCCTAACTTTGTGCAAATGATCGATGGTCAACCCATAGCTGCTGTAGATGATTTAGCCAGAGACCCCGAAGCCATTCGCCAATTTATCAGTAAAACCATGACATCCATGTTTAACTGGTCAGGAACTCTACCACCACAAAGTATTGCAGAAGTTGCAAAACCCCAACCAGATCCAGGAATCGCGGTGAGAACGCCGCAAGGTGGTAACCAAAAAGTGACTACCAGCAGTTGGGTAGCAAGTTTTGCGATATCAGAAGATTTTCGGAAAGGTTTTTTAAGTGCGATCGCGCAAATGACACCACCAGAAGTTTTCTCTAACAATCCTAATCAAATTATATCAGCAGAATTAGTCATCCAACGCATTTATCCCCCAGAACAAATAGCCCCTGGTAAGTGGCGAGTGGGGATGGTAGCCGACCTGATTCAAAAAAAACAGAATGATGATAGAAAAACAGTAACACCCTTTAATAAAGATTTATTGGTGCGTGCAGTAGATTATTTTCCCTACCCGCTACCTAAGAATACTACCGACATCCAAAAAGCGATTTATAGTAATCGGGCTGACAAATTAGAAATTTATGAAATTCGCAATTTATGTTTACTCGATGACTACAGTAACCTCAGCGAAGATCAATCAAACCCCTGTGCAAATCAAGGAAATTCCGAGAGTTTTACGAGATAATTATTCTCTGGACAAAATTAACTTATAATTTATATACTCAAGTATTTATGCAATTAGTCAAGCCAGAAAACAAAAAAACCAGCATCTTGCCACTGTTAGCTGTAGGAACATTTGGATTACATCTATTTAGCTTACTATTACTTTTGTTCCACAGTTCGATGCTCCAGGCTTTAAAAAAGCAGTTAACGCCCCAAACCTTGGTGCAACTTGTGGATGGTCGAGCGATTACCGTAGATACTCAAAAAACTGATGAAAGACATCCAGAGACAATTCGCCGCTTTGTAGGTGAAACCATGATCTTGATGCTTACCTGGTCACAGCAACAACCGCCACTCACAGTTTGGCAAATTAGTTCGCAACTCTTAGCTAGTAATTTAAAACCCAAGTTTCAGGCAGAAATTAGTAACTTAAATCCCACTGGACAGTTAGCCAATATTAATCGGCAAACAGAATATGTATTAGTAGTAAAAAAAATCTCTCAACCAACCAAAATAGCTGATGGTAAATGGAAAATTGAAATGCTGGCTAATCAATTAAATTTTAGCGGTTCTAATAATTTAGGAACCTCAACTGCGTTCAATAAACAAATCCTAGTGCGAGCCATAGAGCAACCAGCAACTTCACTTCCAGCCCAACCATTACCCTGGGATTTAGCAGCTTACCGACTTGGGGAAGCTAGACTAGAAATTTATCAGATATGTGACATCAAAGACAAAAACTGTTCTTGAAATTAAAATTAAAGTAATACATCATGACTTCATATTCAATTCATCCAGAATTTTCGACAAAACATCTCATTAAACCAATCCCTGAGCAGCACGAACCAGAAGTAGACGCTTCGGATTGGGAATCCAGAATGGCTAAATTGGTTGGCTTTCAAGAAGAATCTCCACAAATTAACGTTGACGCAGTAGAAGCAGATTCAGCCAGCTTGGAGCCTTTCCAGTCGCAGCCACAAGAAGTACAAACAGAGCAATCTCTTTCATCTAATCCCTTTGCTAAATTAGCCTTGGTAGGTAGTGCTACCTTAGCTGTAGTGGTAGTTGCGGGGGCATTTTTATCGCAGATCATGAATACCAGCAATCAACGGCCAAGAAATAATTTTGTTTCTTCCACACCACCATTACAAGCAACAAGTGAATCTTTGCAACAAAACTTAGCACAAGAAGTAGAGATTCTCAAAACCAAATTAGCTCTTGCGGAACAAGCCCAAACAGTGACAGCAGCCCAACAAAATCTCAGAAATAGGGTAGCTGCGCGGGTGGAAACTCCACCAGTCAGAGAAGCCACTCCAAGACCTGTGCAAACTGCTTCTACGCCCAGGGTAGTGACAGTGGAACGGATTATTGAAATACCAGCTTCTCCACCAGTTGCTGTCCCACCAATTGCTATAGCTCCTACACCTCCACCCGCACCCGCACCAGTTGCAGTTGCAACCCCAGTCACTCAAGTATCTCCACCCGATCCCCTGGAGGAATGGACAAGGTTAGCCAAGTTAGGTAGCTACGGTCAGGTCAACACTACTGGTCAATCGAGAGTGAATACAGCTTTATCTGTACCAGAAAGTAATACTAATGTAGAACAGGTAAGCAACTCTAACCCGGAACCAACGCTACCACAGCCAGATATTCTAGTCAGCCAATCACAAAGTGCGAAATCTGTCAAGGTGGGAAGTAGTGCTAAAGCTGTATTAGCAACAGCTTTATTTGGGGAAACTACTAAGTCAAGGAATAATGAAAGTAATGAAGACGGTAATGTATTTGTTTTGCGTTTGACAAACCCATTAAAATCAGTGGATGGTGCGATCGCTTTACCAGCTAATACTGAGTTATTAGCTGAAATTATTTCTATTTCTGAAAAAGGACTACTACAGTTAAATGTAGTCAAAGTGGTATCCGAAGAGAACGGCGAACTAATAGAAAGGAATTTACCCAAGAATGCAATTATGGTTCGCGCTCCCCAAGGTAAACCTTTAGTAGCAAGTCAATACCCTGATCAAGGAGCATCAATAGCGGGGATGGATGTAGGGCTATTTGTTTTGGGAGGTATTGGTAAAGGAGCCGAGTTATTTAATCGTACTGAATCCCAAGTTTCCATAGAAGGTAGTAGCACCATCGTCACCAACACCAACAATAGACGCAATATCCCGGCGGGAATTTTAGAAGGTGGTTTAAAGTCTGTAGTTCCCCAAATTGCTCAACGTAACCAACAAGCGATCTCACAAATGATGCAACGAACGAACGTTTGGTTTATACCAGCTGGCAAAGAAGTAGAAATTTACGTCAATAGAACGATGCAGTTGTAATTCTTAATTCGTAATTAAATGAAAATTTAGCATTTCCTCATCTGTTCGTTAGGGATTTACAGCACTTTTCAAGTAAATGAGAACACATCTTAAGATTATAAATCTTGTCGGGGAGGGCAAGGACTGCCCGCCCTTGTTTACCTCACGTTTGCAGCCATGAAAATAAAATATTCTGATTTATTGCCTCTGACTTCTCTAATTTTCTCCGCCGCCATATTATTACTTGCAGGACGAGCCTTAGCTAATAATGCTGTTTTGCGTTCCATGTTTTCTTGTCAAGCAGAAGGTTTAGGGGGAGTAGTACCGACTATCGAAGTTTCCTATCAGCAAGGAACAAATTTAAGCTTTTTACCAGCCGGCGAAACCATTAAAAAAGTGTGGTTAAACGACCCCTCACAAGTAACTATGGATTTTGATGGACCGATGTGTATGCAGTTTGGCGCAGAACGTAAATTGAGTTCAGGAGATTGTGCCAAATCATCAGCAAACGTCATTCAACTGCGGCGAATTCCCAGACTAAATATTCCCGGACTACCTAAAACAGACAATACACTTTTAACAGTGATTACTGAAGAAGGAGAGAGAAGTAAACTCTATACATTCAGAATATTATATCAAGACACTGCGCCTAATTATCACACCTTAGCCATTTATCCCGATCCTGTACCTGGGGAAAATGCTTGCGTAATCAATCAGAACTTCTAACCCTCTGCGTACCTTTGCGTGAACCTTTGCGACCCTCTGCGTTAAAAAAAACCTTTTCCTCAAGTGTAATAATTTAAAAGTAATCGGGACATAATTGTTTTAGTTTTAGCCTTTTTACACTAGGGATAATTTTTAAATTTTGTTCCTTGACTATAGTTCTGTTGATAAAAAACCCAAACTTAAAGAAGTTTAGCTTCAAGATACTGCGACAACTGATCGATTTTGATGATCAAACTGTAACTTTTATGTCATCTTTACTTCATATAAATTTCTAGACAAAGATCCTGAAGTTCAATAGGATGTGAGCAATAGCTATATTTAGTAATTGCTCGGAAAATTAGTGCAGAAATTCAAAAATTATGACATTTATCTTAAATTCCGATAATGCTTTTGATTATTTGCTCAAACAAGGGTTATTGGATAATTCGCAACAACCTCCCAGCAAGATAGAACCACTGACAGCCAAGAATTTCAACCTATTACTCAGCTTTACAGATAAACACAAGCTGCTGATTAAGCAAGAGCGACTTAATCAAGAAGGTAAAGCAGCTGGTGAGTTTTTGATTGAGTGGCGCATTCAAGAATTTATACAGCAATTTCCAGAACTCGATAACTACCGTCAAGTTTTACCAGAAGTGCTGTATTTTGATGTAGAAAATTCCATTATTGTTTTCAGATATCTGGATGATTACCGCGACTTGATGGATTTCTACACTAAAGAAAAGAACTTTTCTATAGAAATTGCTACCGCAATTGGTACTCTTTTAGCAACAATCCACCGTGATACTTTTAACCATCAAGAATATGAAGATTTTTTTACGAAAAATTCTGTTAATTTTAATCAAATATCAAATTTGGCTCTCTCATTAGGACAAGTAAAACCAGAAATTTTTGGTTTAGTTCCTGATGACGGGTTAAAATTCTTTGCTCTCTATCAACGTTATGATAGTTTGGGACAAGCAATAGCAGAATTAGGTCAATCTGTCAAGCCTGCTTGTGTCACTCACAATGACTTAAAACTAAATAATATCTTACTGCAAAACAATTGGCAAGATTCTCATAATATTATTCGGTTCATTGATTGGGAACGTTCGGCTTGGGGAGATCCAGCTTTTGATTTGGGGACAATTATTGGTAACTATGTTCAAATCTGGTTGGGTAGTTTAGTTATTAGTAATTCTTTGAGTATTGAAGAATCTCTACGTTTAGCAATCACACCTTTAGAACTGCTTCAGCCTTCTATTGGTGCATTAACCAAAGCTTATTTAAACACTTTTCCAGAAATTTTAGAACATCATCCCGACTATTTGCAGCGAGTAGTACAATTTGCGGGGTTTAATTTAATTCAACAAATTCAAGCGATGCTTCAATATCAAAGATCCTTTAGCAATATGGGGATTGCTATGATGCAAGTTGCTAAAGCGTTATTAAGTCGTCCTGTACAATCAATACCAACTATTTTTGGTGCTGCTGCTGAGGAATTAACCAGCTTTAATCGTTCCGCAGTTTAAATCATTACATTACTACTCAATCAATTATGCAATTATTAGATACTGGTTTAACTGGACAATTACTAGAAGTTATCGAAGATATTGTTGAGAAAGTTGAGATTAAATCTGATTTTTCTATACACAATCCAGATTACAAGCCTTTAGATTTACCACTTGAAGTAGTTGAGCGGTTCCAAAAAATGCCCAACCAGATACAGCAAAAATATCTCGGTTTGCAACTACGAAGTTTTATTTATGGCATTTATTATAACGGTTCCATGCGAAGTGCATTGGCACTAGATGCAGAAGGAAATAATCTACCCCAAGATTTAGAAAATAATAGTTTTTTGGGTGTGGATTTGGGATTTTATGATCGGTTACACAACAGTAATCAGGGAGAGGGTTATTTTGATTCTGCTTGGTATGTTCTCCGAGAAGAAACCGATGGGACATTAGCGGTTACTAAAGGCGCATTAAGGCTACATATTGAGCGAGAAAAACATCTGCAAAATATCGAAAAAGCGGCTGTAGTGGGTGATATCGTCGCCATTCATTTACCCAAAAATCGAGTGCAAAATGGCTTTTACATGGCCGTTGGTAATCAGGGTTTTACTCGTCTGGAAGATGAGCAAAATAATTCGGTAACTGTGCGGATTTACTTTAATTTTACTCCTGAATGTGCTGTAGCAGTCATGGGTAGTTTGACTGAGCAATTAAATAGCTTAAAAATCCCTTTTAGTTTTAAAGTTTTGTACAATCCCCAGGATTACGGACGACATGATTCAGGGGTATTGTATTTTGATAAAAGCGATTATCAGGAAGTGAGGGGAATTTTACAGCGTGTATATGGGGAGAATAAATCATATTTTAAGTCAGACGTTCCTTTATTTACAATGCAGCTTGCACCGGGGTTAGGTTTGGCTGAAGAACCAGACCAAAAATTTGTTGAAAAAGAAAGTTTTGGGATGAATCGCTGTCAGATTGTAGCCAATGGGTTATTAAAAGCTTGGTATCAAGGGGATAACTCAGTTGATGCTAGAATGCAGGCCATTTGTGCAGAATTTTCGACTTTGGGAATTGATTTACAACGAGTTCATTTAAATGCTGGTTCTGAGGATATTTATCAGCTTTTGGCTTGAGTGGCGGTAAAGATATATCCTGATTCGTAAGTAAGTATAGGAATCAGAACTTCTAACCCTCTGCGTACCTTTGCGTGAACCTTTGCGACCCTCTGCGTTAAAAAACCTTTTCCTCAAGTGTAATAATTTAAGTGTAACTATTTTGTCCCCTTTATTTGATAACAATATGTAGACATTATCGGTGGAACGGTGACAGAACCGCGTGTAGCCTATCTGAAACAACCCCAGACGATGACGGAGGAACTAATAGCTAAAGTTAGTCCCGTAAATCCGGCTGAGGTTTTTCGTACAGCCTCAACTTGTGCGACCAATAATTGTCAGCATTTTGATGGAAAAGATTGTGGTTTAGTAACACGAATTGTTGCTCAGTTTCCCATAGCATTAGAAGAATTACCTCCCTGTTCTATACGTCGAGATTGTCGCTGGTGGCAGCAAGAAGGTAAAGCTGCTTGTATGCGTTGTCCGCAAGTGATTACAGATAATTACAATGCTTCTGAATTAATGATTCAAGTGGCAACACCAACTGTGAGTTGAGGAAATTTCCAACTATCAGCCATAAAAGCCTATTAAAATAAATCTTAATTAGTCAGGAGAAGATTTTGTCTTTTCCTGATTTTGCTTTTTGGTAATGTTTCAGAAATATCACATTAATCGGGACATAATTTTTACATTTGTGTCCCTTTTGTATTCCGTTTAATTCTCGATTTTATCTGTTTATTTCTAGAGTTTTTAACTATGGCGGTAGAATGTTTTTTTAAACTCCCATATAGTTTTACATCTGTACATTTATTTTTAATGCAAAAAATGTACCTTTTATGTCCCCTTTAATTGATGAAAATATCTAGACATAAATTCTGAAGTTGAATAAGATACTATCAATCGAGGTTCCAAACATTATGTTTGATTCTTGAAAACAATAAATTTGAAAAAGGAAAAAACTCAAATGGCTAACATCGTAATCTCTGACTTACGTCCTGCTGGTTCCGAATTGTTTATGGATTCTGAGAGCTATCTCACTGATTTGACTAATGATGAGTTGAATCACACTTCTGGCGGATTATTTTGGTTCGGAGTTGCGGTAGGACTTGCTATTTCTCATCTTCTCAGGAACCACTAATTCGTAGGTTGGATTTAGGCCTTACGAAACCCAATACCAAGAATACCTACTTTTGTGGGGTTTCGTAACGCCTCAACCTACGTCTAAGTTTATCAAGACATTTTTGCCATTATTTTGAAGTTAACAACTAAAGCTGCTTAATTACTTAGCTCAAAATTAGTTTGATCTTCTATCTCTCCAATTTGGTGTTTTAGCCATCCCGAAAACAAATCTGATAAAATTTGAAAACGCAACTTATCATCCAATTCCGGCTGTATAATCTCCTCCACAAAAATCAAACGTACATCGTTAGCTGTCACAATAGGTTTAAGCAACTGAGGTGGTTTTGCACCAAACACAGCAGCAGATATTTCTGGTTTTAAATCCTGGCGACGCAATACTCCTAAATATCCCCCTTTACGCCGCAATTCTACATCCTGAATATATTGGTGAGCCACATCATAGAAACTCATCTCACCTTCTTTAATTGCATAAAAAAGTTCTAGCGCCAAATCTTCATCATCCAAAACAACTTCATACATGACGACACCAGCATAATTTAGCTGATTCTCAAAAAAGTAAGGCTCTATTTTATCTGCAAACAAATGTTGGCTTAACTTGCCAATCATTATATTAATATAGACTATTTCTTCAAATTCATCTATAGATAAGCCATGTTTTTCTAACCATTTCCAAGTATCTTCAGCACTGGTGAGTTGATTCTGTAAGCGCAATAAATTCGCTGCTTTTTGTAATTCTTCTGTATCCACTTTTATCCCTGCTTCCTCCGCAGCAGCTAAAATAATTTTACGGCTAACAATCTGCTCAACTAGCTCAGGAATTTTGCAGGATAGCTTAACTTGGTGAATAATATCTTCTTTGGTAATTGTGATGGGTTGTGACATGATTTTACTCCTTAAATTTGGATAGATAAACTTAAATTCGGAAGCATCTCATTTTTTGAGTGAGCTTCATGAAACCTCACCCCAACCCTCTCCTTATTAAGGAGAGGGAGCAGGAGTGGAAATCTTATTTCCGTGCTTCACCAGGTGGACTTAAGATACATTGGCAAACCTGAGATGCTTTCTTAACTCCTAAGAAACACATTTTGTAACCGTTATATAGTAAGGCTTTTAGCCAAATAATAAAAATGTGTTTGTTTCATTCGTTGCGAGGGTATTTAATCCTTTTGACTTTTGACTTTTGACTTTTAACTTTTGACTTCCCCTCCTGGGGCGCTCATATCTTGCATCAGGCGACGGTCAGTCACAGCTACACAGGCGAAACCCAGCTACGTGGGTTTCAAAACCCTTGTTTTTCCGTGAGTCCGCGTAGGCGGACTTTGTTTGGGTGGTTCCGCGATTTTAATCGCCGGGGCTAGGTGCAAGATGTCAGTTAAATTGAGGGTAATTAAAAATCGCGTCTATACAGACGAGTTACAGTATATTCGAGGTAAATGAGTTCCAGATATAAATGATAAAACTCTTGTGTTGCAGGCTATTTGTGTGCGTTCATCTGATGCTCACGGAAGCAGCACTCAAAAATATAAATTTAGGTTTTCTACAACTTCACACCCCCCTGCTGCAACTGCTTAAACGGATCAAGCAGAAAATCAATAATCCGGCGCTGACGCACAATTACCTCAGCCGTTGCTGTATCCCCAGGGTTTAAAGGAATACATTGATTATTACTAGGAATACAATCTTGATTAATGGCAATTTCTAAATTATAAGCTGCTACTTTGCCATTAGGTGTATCTATTTCTGTTGTAGTAGGAGAAATTTCTAATAATTCACCGGCAATAACTCCATAGTCTTGAAAAGGATAGGCATCAAATTTCAACTTTACTGGTAAACCCTGACGTAAGGAACCACTCTCAGTTGTCGCCATTTGCGCTCGAACTATTAAAGGAGAACCTATGGGAGAAATTTCTGCAATCATTGTTCCTGGCTGCACTACAGAACCAGCTTTTTCAATTGGTAACTGAAATAAAGTCCCGGTGACGTTGGCTTTTACAACTCGTTGAGTAATTTGAAATTCTAAAGATTGAATTTGACTCTTAGTTTGAGCAATTTCTGCATTGAGTGTGGAAACTTCTGTATCTATATTTTTCAGTTGCTCCTCGGTTCTTAGTATAGCCAGTTCCCCTGCATGAGTCAATGTTTTGTAACCATTTTCTTGTTCATTGAGCCGTAATTCAGCCTGTTCAATATCTGCATTAAATTGAGTAATAGTGCGCTCATAACTACTCTGTTGTTCTGCTAACCTTAACTTCGCTTGTTCAATTTCTGACTTACTTTGTTCATATAACCTTTCCTGTTCTTGAGCTATATCCTGCTTTTCTACGACTGTAGTCTCTGGGATAACTCCTTGTTCCCAAAGCTGAAGATAGCGTTTAACTTCCCGTTGACTACTGGCTAAACGACTAGCGATTAATTTATTAGCAGTTTGACTGAATTCAACACTTTGCTTTGCTTGATTGACTTGGGATGATTTTTCCTCTTTTTGTAAATTAGATGAACTTTTAATTGCACTCAACTGCTGTCTGGCTTGGTCGATTTGAGACTGTTTCTCTAACTCTTGAGATTGATTTTGTTGTCGCTGAGTTGCCAAAGCTACAATTAACTGATTTTTTAATAAATTTAATTGTGCTAATCTATTTAATTGCCCTTCCAATCTATCTTTTGTTTGTCGTAACTCAGATGTAACTAATTCTGATTCTAGTACCAATAGAGTCTGTCCAGCTTTTACTACATCGCCTGATTTTACTTGAATATCCGCCACGGTTCCAGCAACAGGCGCATCTAGTCTGACTGTTTTACCTTGGGGTTCTAATCTTCCTCTAGCTACACCTGTTTCATCTACCCGCGAAAGAATTGCCCAGGGTAAAATTATCGATACAAAGACAATCAGGAAGTATAGTAATCCTCTTGTCCAAACTTGGGGTAAGCTATCCAGTAAGTCTTTGGTGACATGAGACCAATCATCGGTTGAGATAGCTGGATTGGCAAGTTGATCTTGATTATATTCGTTGTTGACTGTTTGATTTAAGGTTTCTGGCATGATTCCTGTGAATGTAATTGTATGGTTGTGAAAGTTTGGAAGGAGGAGAAAAACGAACCACTAAGAACACAAAGGACACAAAGTCAAGAGGTTTTGAGAGAGCTATGGGGTAGGGAATCAGGGGGAAATAACACAGTTAAGCGACATTATCTAATTGTTGTTGATTGAGATAAAAATAATGTCCCCGTTTAGCCATTAACTCTTCGTGAGTACCACTTTCAATTAACAAACCTCTATCTAGTACCAAAATTAAATCTGCATTGCGGACAGTGGAGAGACGATGAGCAATTAATAATGTGGTTCTGCCTTTGAGAATGGTATTTAAGTTATTTTGAATTATGCGTTCTGATTCAGCATCTAAATGAGAAGTGGCTTCATCTAAAATCAATAGTGAGGGATTACCTAATAATGCTCTTGCTATGGCTATTCTTTGTCGTTGTCCACCAGATAACATTCCCCCACCTTCACCAATTTGGCTTTCATAGCCCATAGGTAACTTTTTGATAAACTCATCAGCCCCCGCCAATCGTGCTGCTTCTATAATTGCTGATAAATTTGCCCCTGGTTGTCCTAAGCTAATATTTTCTCGAATTGTGCTACCAAATAGAAATGTATCTTGGTCAACTACCCCGACTTGTTCCCGTAAGGAACGTAAGGAAAGGCTGGTAATATCATGTCCATCAATTAATACTTTACCATCGGTAGGTGGATACAAGCCTAAAGCTAACTTAGAAATAGTGGTTTTTCCTGAACCACTACGACCGACTAAAGCCACCATTTGTCCTGGTTTTACGGTAAAGCTGAGGTTTTCTAGAACGTTAATATCACCTTCTGGGTGATAACGAAATGTGACATTATCAAAGCGAATATGACCCTGAATTGGTGGTAAGGATTGCCTGATTTGATGCTGTAAATCTTCTTCTGGTTCTGTATCTAATACATCATTAATCCGCTCGACGGCAATGATAACTTCTTGTAACTCATTCCACAAAACTGTTAATCTTTTAAATGGGGTAATCACATTTCCTAGCAGCATATTAAATGCTACGAGTTGTCCAATAGTTAACTGATTTTGAATTACTAAATATGCCCCATACCATAGTAAACCAGTGGTGACAACTGCTTCAATTAAATTACTAAAAATTTGCAAACGATTGCCAATAATTTGCCCTGAGAAGCTGGTTTTAACTCTCTTATTTAATAATTCTTCCCAATGCCAACGGACTGTCTGTTCTACTGCTGTAGATTTAACTGTTCTCACGCCAGAAAGAGATTCAATTAAGTAACTACTTTCAGTTGCATAGGCGTTAAAAATATCTCTGGAAATCCTGCGTAAAAAGGGGGTAGCAATCAATGCTAACAGGAAAAAAGGCGGCACAATTACTAAAGCTAAAAGTGCCATTTTCCAACTATACCACCACATCAATCCCACATAGATAAATACTGTAATTAAATCTAGTAAGATAGATAAGGCTTCACCGGAAAGAAAGCGTTGAATTTTGGTATTTTCTTGGACACGAGAGATGATATCACCGACATAACGGGATTCAAAGAAACTCAGGGGTAGACGCAGGGTATGGCGAATAAAAGCCACGATTAAAGCCACATCTAACTTATGGGCTGTGTGGTCTAATAGATATTGTCGTAACCCCATCATGGCTACACGGAATAAACTGAAAATTAGTAGCCCTAAACCGACAGCAAATAAGGTGAGTTCTGAACGTTGAACTACTACTCTGTCTAAGATTAATTGAGTAAATAATGGGGTAATCAGTCCAAATATCTGAATAAACACAGATGCAGCAAATACTTCCAACATCACCAAGCTGTGGGGCTTGATTAATTCAAAGAATTGCCAAAAGGGGGTGATGGTCTCTTGGGTATCTTTTAAAAATGCTGTGGGTTGCAGCAGCAGTGTATAGCCAGTCCAATTGGCTGTAAATTCAGCATGGCTAAGGGTTAATTGACCAATGCCTGGGTCGGCGACAATGACGGATTTGGGGGTAATTTCATAAACAACAATGTAATGTTTGCCTTCCCAGTGAACAATTGCTGGTAATTTTTGCTCGGCTAACTTGTTGAGAGTGGCTTTTACTGGTCTGGTACTAAAGCCAATACTTTCTGCGGCTGTGGATAAACCGCGCAAGGATGCACCATTGCGGTCAACATTGGCGATTTCTCGCAGGCGATTGACACTAAACCGTTTTCCCCAATAACGAGACACCATTACTAAACAAGCTGCTCCACAATCTGATCCACTTTGTTGGGCAAAAAACGGGTAACGGCGAATGGTTTTTTGGAATAAATGTCCGACGCGCTGTGTGGGACTGGGGAGGTAAGCTTTGCTAATCTTTTTTGATAGCTGTGGTTCTATGACAGGTGTTGGAAGAATTGACTGTTGAGGAGATGTCAGTAATTCTTCTGAATTTACTAGGTTGGAATTAATTGCATTAGCCTTGGCAAATAAATGGTTTCGGATTTGGGGATATTTAATCATCAAGGCTGACAAAACTGTGGACGGAATAAAGCATAGTTGTACGTTGACACTTGCTCTGGCTCCGTAAGGCTGAAAGTTAGCTTCTGGGAATAAGGTAAATTCCCCAAAAGATTCTCCAGGTTTTACATTAGACATCTCCGTCATCATGTACTAATCTGACTTTACCTGCGATCGCAATGTATAATCCTGGCTCTACATCTTGTCCTTGCCAAACCTTGCCTACTTTTGGGCTTTTGAATTTAAATTGTTGGTAGTAGTTCTGAAATTCTGCTGCGGACAAAGAATGACCTAACGCCTGGTTGATCTGTTCGGGAGAAAGTACAGAATTGGATAGATTTTGCACCATAGGTTTCTGATTCCTTAGCTAATTTGGTCAATTCAATGGGCATAAATCCGTTATTTTCGGGGATATTTTCGGATTTAAGGTCGTAAATCAAGATGCTATTACTTGCAGCATTTTCCTTGACTGTTTCTTGGTTATTATTGGTTATGGGTCGAGTGGATAATCCCATTTGCTTGAGTAGTCGCTTGATGTGGCGATCGCTCACTTCAATACCAAATTCCTGAGCCAAATGCTTACCAAGGTAGTTAACCGTCCACCGCCCAAAAGCATAACCATAATCACGGGGACTATTAAGCACCAATTCTTGCAAACGCTGCAAATATGCCTCATTTACCACTTTAGGGCGACCAATGGGACAATCTTGCCATTGATGAGCCATACCAGTCCGGGCTATGTGCATCCAATGTCTGACTGTGGCTGGACAACAGCCTAAAATTTGACAAATTGCTGCTTGAGATTTTCCCTGGTCTGCGAGTAGCATAATCTCAATGCGTTGTCGATATGAATTAGGTAAATCTGCTTGTAACCTTTTTTGTAATAATCTCCGTTGAAAGGGTGTTAAAAATTGACCTATTTCATGGTCTGTAACTTTTACCTCTGCATTAGCTTGATGCTCAGACATAAACATCCTCTAAATATAAAGTATAGCTGGGTACACCTGTGGTACGGGCGGGTTTAGTCATCTCCTGGTTGATCTTGAATGATATCTGTGTAGCTTGCGTGGCGTAGCCATACCCGCCCCTACACCGGGACACCGGTTAAGATCCTTTTGGTGTCTTTTGTTTTATGATCCGTTTATGTCCTAACCTCCTTGGCGGTTGCTGTAGGATCAATTTAGAGTTTTTACTTATATTTTTACGTTCATATGTATGATTACTTAAAAAAATCGCCAAAATTCCTGACTTTAAACATTCTTAAACATTCATTCATACATAATACCCAAAATCAAAGAAAACATATCACCTTAACTGACAGTTATAACATTGCGAAAATGAAGTTAGTTGCTACTTACATGAACTAAGTTAAGATAGTGATATTACTTAGAATTACAGTTTTTTGTTATGCTTTTTTTATAAAAAAAACAGTATAAATAAATATATTTAAACCCAGCAACAAAACTGTCAACCAATCGCCCCAACGCACATACAAAGTCTGAGTTTGCCGTCTGTATATGGTTTGGGCATGAGTTTGGTAGGTGTTATATCCAGATAACCATAAAGTGCGACCATGAGGATCTACAAAGGCTGAATATCCCGTATTCGTCGCCCGCACTGACCATCTATCGGTTTCAATTGCCCGCATCATATCTAAGGCGTGATGCTGAAATGGCATAGATGCGGTATAATGAGCATCATTAGAAGCACTGAGAATAAATTGCCCACCGACCGCAGCTTGACGGCGAAATAATTCAGGAAACGCCGAGTCGTAACAGATACCAACTATCGCCCGACCAAAGGGGGTATCAAATATCTGATTTGTTTTACCTGGGACTTGGTGGGCATTTAAAGGTGATAAGCGTTGAACTATCCCGCCGAAAATCCCCTCAAAGGGTATATACTCGCCTAATGGGACTAATTTGGTTTTGTCGTAGCGGCTGAAAATTTCACCGTTACCAGTGAAGGTAAATAAACTATTTGTATAGCTGCGTTCTCTTTGTCCAAAAGCTCCAACCCAAGCAACTACGCCTTTTTCTGTCACTGCTTGCACTAAGCTGGTGTTGGGTAAGTCACGCTGGAAGTATGGTAAGGCGGTTTCTGGGGTGAGGACTGCATCTACACCTTGATCTACTAGATTGTAATATCCGGTGGTGTAACCTGCGATCGCCTGTCGCAAACCTTGGGGTATAAGTTTAATTTCGTTGGGGATGTTACCTTGAATAATTCCCACTTTTAATGCGGCTTCTGGTGGTTGGGCTAGGGGACGGCTGTATAAGTAAAAACCCAGGAGGTGTAGGGTGATTAATATTGCTGCGGCGGAGGTTAAGTTTTTATTTTTTACGAACCGCAGAGGCGCAGAGGAAGTTTTGGCGTTTATCCATGCTTCGGCTATGAATCCATTGACTGCAACTATGGCGGCTGTGACTGTGTTCGCGCCGGAGAGTTGACCGAGGTGTAATATTACGAGGTTGTGAGGACTTTGGGTATAAGCTAGTGAACTCCACCACAGGGGGCTTGCACTCCAAAGGCTTTCTAAGGCGCACCAAATGGCTGTACCAAATAGAACACGTTGCCAAGTGTTTTTTACAGTGAAACGAGTCATAGCAGCCGCCCAGAGGGTAACGAGGGAACCCCCGTAAAGGCTGATAAATGACCAACAAAATAGGGTAATTGCTAAACTCGGCAACCAAGGAACGCCCAACCAATTCATTGGATGAATGCCAGTAATCCAGGATAGGGCGACTCCGTGATAGCCCACACCCCAGGCGAGGGCTAGGAGGAGGGGAGATGAGGTAGAGGTCAGAACTAATACCCACAGGGGCGCTAGGGCAATCCATGCCAAAAACCATGCACCGACTGGGGCTACTGTTAGCCCCATTGATACACCACTGGCTAAGGCGATGAAGTAAGGGAGTAAGACTTTTAGCTTCTCCCTGTGTTTTTTACTCAGCTTCTTCCACCACATCAACATCATCAACTGCATCAGGAGGAACTATGGCTACACCGTTAATGGCATCTTCTTCATCGAGACGCTGCACTCTTACGCCAGTGGCTGACCGCGATTGTATAGAAATCGCATTCACTGCTTGACGGATGATAATACCACGCTTTGTTACCATCATGATTTCATCGTGATCATTATTAACAATGCGTAAAGTGGCTAATTTGTCTTTGCCTTTACGGTTTTTGAATTTGGTAGCCATTAAACCCTGACCGGCACGGTTTTGCAGTCGGAATTGAGCCACTGGAACGCGTTTGCCATATCCGCCCATTGTAATTACCAACACCCAAGGGCCTATACTGCCGGTACTTGTTACTTCTGCGGTTTCCTCCTGATTTTCGGTTTCTACGGCTTCGATTTCTACGGCTTCGATTTCTACGGCTTCGATTTCTACGGCTTCGATTTCTGCGGTTTCGGGTTCATCTGTATTTAAGGTGTCCAGAATGGCGGCTGGAAGTATATCCATTCCTACCAATTCATCCCCTTTCTTCAGTTTCATAGCCCTGACTCCACGAGTTGCTCTACTTAAAGGACGCAACTGTTCATGGGTACATCTAAAGTGAATGGCCATACCTAGACGAGAACCAACTAAGATGCTGTCCTCTACTCGCGCCCGTCGCACCCAGCGCAGTTGGTCGCCTTCTTCGAGAGAAATGGCAATTAAGCCGTTAGCCCTGATGTTACTAAATGAGGCTAGTTCGGTTTTCTTAATGTTGCCGCCCTTGGTGAGCATCACTAGATATTCTTCCCGGCTAAACTCGTCTACGGGGACAATTGAGGTGATTTTTTCTTCCCTGGGAATGGGCAGCATTTGTACAATGGCTGTACCGCGACTGGTACGCGAACTCACGGGAATTTGATAGGCTTTGAGGCAGTAGACGACACCGCGATCGCTAAAGAATAAAATACTATCGTGG
The DNA here is from genome assembly GCF_000340565.2 of Nodularia spumigena CCY9414. NCBI lineage: Bacteria > Bacillati > Cyanobacteriota > Cyanophyceae > Nostocales > Nodulariaceae > Nodularia > Nodularia spumigena. The sequence goes on along the minus strand of NZ_CP007203.1, from coordinate 518,841 downwards.
TCGCAGCAAGTCAAGAAATGCTCAATGGTATCATCATCTTTGACCTTAGCAGCAGCTTTACCTCTGGTAGCACGGCTTTGAGCTTCAAAGGTGTTGACAGGCATCCGTTTGATGTAACCTTGCTCTGTCACTAAAATGATCGCTTTTTCATTGGCAATCAAATCACGCTCATCTATTTCGCCTTCTCCGGGTAAAATTACTGTGCGCCGGGGTGTGGAAAAGCTCTCTTTTAACTGAGCGATTTCGGTTTCAATGATTTCTAGTATCCGTTCTCGCCGTGCCAATATATCCTGCAAATCTGCAATCTGCGTTTGTAAGTCTTCGTGTTCTTGACGAATCTTATCTGCTTCTAGGGCAGTTAAACGTCGCAGCTGCATCTGCAAAATAGCGTCAGCTTGCACTTCTGACAGCCCGTAGTTGGTAATTAACTCTCCTTTGGCTGTGGGTGCGTCGGGTGCGTGACGAATTAAAACGATAATTTCATCTAACTGGGATAAAGCAATTAATAACCCTTGTAAGAGATGATCACGGGCTTCAGCTTTTCGCAGTTCGTAGCGGGTGCGTCTGGTAATGGATTCGATGCGGAAATCTAAGAAGACTTCTAAGAACTTCTTCAGGTTGAGAATTTCCGGTTTCCCATTCACCAACGCCAGCATATTTGCCCCAAAGTTGGCTTGCAGTGGGGTTTGCTTGTAGAGGTTGTTGAGGACTACACGGGGATAAGAATCGCGTTTCAGTTCGATAACGATTCTCATACCGTCGCGATCGCTTTCGTCGCGGATGTCTGCAATGCCCTCTAACCGCTTCTCATTCACCATATCGGCGATTTTTTCAATCAACGCCGCTTTGTTGGTTTGGTAGGGCAGTTCGGTGATAATAATTGCTTCCCGATCCTGCCGTCCTCGTTGTTGGACGGTTTCAATGGTGGCGACACCACGCATGGTAATGGAACCGCGTCCAGTGGTGTAAGCTTCCCGAATGCCAGATGTTCCTAAAACCTGCGCCCCGGTGGGAAAGTCCGGCCCGTGAATATAGTCCATTAACTCCAGGTCGGTGATCTCTGGATTATGAATCAGTGCCACCAAACCATCAATTAATTCGCCCAAGTTGTGGGGAGGAATATTGGTAGCCATCCCCACGGCAATTCCGGACGAACCATTGAGCAATAATTGGGGGATGCGTGATGGTAATACTGTGGGTTCTTGTTGGGAACCGTCGAAGTTATCGATGAAATCTACGGTTTCTGATTCAATGTCTTGCAGTAGGGATAGATTCGTTAAGGCTTGCAAGCGACATTCTGTGTACCGCATTGCCGCCGGCGGATCGTTGTCTACTGAACCAAAGTTACCATGCCCGTTAATTAGGGGCGATCGCATAGAAAAATCCTGTGCCATCCGCACCAAAGCATCATACACTGCTGTATCGCCGTGGGGGTGATATTTACCCAACACTTCCCCGACTACACGGGCGCATTTCCGAAACGGGCGATCGTGCATCAGACCCAACTCGTGCATTGCGTAGAGGATGCGACGATGCACAGGTTTCAGACCATCCCTGGCATCTGGGAGCGCCCGACCCACAATAACACTCATGGCGTATTCCAGATAAGACTGGGACATTTCGTTCCGCAAGTCTGTCGGGATAATCCTCTCCTGTGAGGTTGTCATAACCTAAAAAACTCCAAAAAATGTAGATTTTAGCCCTTACGCTTTTGCAAGCGTCAAATTATTCTCAATTAATCTTGAATAATTGCCATATTTTGTTAACATTCTAACACATAGAGTTGTGTTTGGCCGATCAAGTAACTAGCTCAAACATCAGAATTTAAACTTTAAAAGTTAAATTTTTATTTGCTGCTATATAAAAATTTTCACAAGTAACTTTTTAGGGTATTTTTTTTATAGAAAATAATCTATCACATCCTTTATTTAAAAAGTTTATTATAAATGCATTTTATCCGCCCAATAAATTAATTAGTAATATTTTATTAATCAATAAAATATTATCCAATTGACTCAGATACCCGACTTCTTAAAGAAGTCGGGTATCTTTCTTTGGGGTGATAACTGATTTAGGATTGCCATATCAATTCCCCATAATCGCTGGTATGACCTAGCCATAGATGCGCGTAACCATAGCATTTAGTAATTTATCTTCTGTAGTTAATTAATTATTTGCTTTTGTAGAGACGCGATAAATCGCGTCTTCTATATTTTATTTGATCGCGTCTCCTCTATTTCATTATTATATCTAGAGAGTGTTTACAAATTAACACTTTAGTGCAACCCACCATAGCTACTGTTGAGCGCTGCCTAAAAACGGTAATTTTAAGCCTCAAGATAGTGTACACCTCGCCACAATATATCTTAAGGTGAAGACTAGCAGTTCAAGGAGTTTTCCATGAATAAGGAAAAAGTTCCCAAAGCAGGGGAAAAAACCCATCCAGAAGATGCTGCACCTCAATTAAGTCCAGAGGTGCTGGACATGATTAAACATCCTCCGAAAATGGATGATGTGATCAGAGGACAATCGCCTGCGGAACGTCGAGGAAATCCGGCTTTAGTACCAGAAATGCTGGAGCAACCAATTGATGAAACACTGATGGATGATCGAGAGTAGGGTAGTAGTTAGGATAAAATGATTTCAGTATTTTATTGCTGATATTTTTCTCCTTATGCTATCAGTCATTTATTCTCAAGAGTTTCTGGATCACAATACTGGAAGATACCATCCAGAATGCCCAGAACGCTTAACAGTCATCGTTAATGCCCTCAAGTCAGCCGCTTTTGCCGAAAAAATTACTTGGCGATCGCCTACCGCAGCATCACAAAGGCGATCGCTAATGTCTACACTATTAAAAGCGCACACTCCAACCTATATCAATAAAGTTAAGGAAATTGCTACTACTGGTGGCGGTTATTTAGACGGTGATACACCAGTTTCTCCGCGCAGTTATGATGTAGCATTGTTAGCCGTAAGTGCTTGGATGGATGGAGTTGATACTGTACTCGCCACAAAAAATCCGGATTTTGTCCTAGCACGTCCACCGGGACACCATGCTGAAAGTCATACGGGGATGGGATTTTGCTTATTTTCCAATGCAGCGATCGCCGCTTTATATGCCCTAGAACAACCAGGAGTTAAGCGTGTCGCCATTTTAGATTGGGATGTACATCATGGCAATGGTACACAGGCGATCGTTGAAACTCATCCCCAAATTGCCTACTGTTCTTTACATCAGTATCCGTGTTATCCCGGTACTGGCAAAGCTTCAGAACGCGGACTTCATGATAATGTTTTAAACCTACCTCTACCTCCTGGTACTGATATCACCGCATATCAGCCACTCATAGAAAACAAGGTAATACCGTTTTTAGCTAACTTTCACGCAGATTTACTGATTGTCAGTGCTGGTTATGATGCCAATGAGGCAGATCCTTTAGCCAGTATCAATTTACAACCAGCAGATTATGCCTTATTTACAGATGCTTGTCTGGGAGTAACTCGTAAAATTCTCTTTGGTTTGGAAGGTGGTTATGATTTTCCATCACTTTCCCAATCTGTCTTAGCCACAATTGAACGCTGCTTAATGTAAGCTGTTTAATTCTCCAATTACAATTTATTCATAAATACTTCAACTTCAGAAAAACTTGAGGTAGATTTGGATGCACATAAGTGATAATTTATCCAGTAAATTTTTGCAAGATATCTTCTTTGTATAGCAGCGATATTAGAAGCAGTAATCAACGTTTCGTAAATATTTGTAAATTTGATAGTTCCATAATATTTATTTTTGTTCTGTAGTTTAAGTAACTGGTTAAATCAAGCATTTACGTAAAATTTTCTCGTCATAATGATGACATTAAAAGTTTTTCAGTATTGTTTGTGACAGAAAGCTGATCAACTTCATCTAATCTTTAAAAAAAAAACTGCGAGCGGTCTCGTGAATTAGCTAAAGTTTTGTTAAGATACTAATATCAATTTTTCCACAAAAACTACTAAGTCATGTGGAAAAACCAAAACTACTAGCAGCGCAAAGTTGAGAAGGTGAAGGAATGACCACCTATATGTTTTTTGAAGATGCCCTCCAAATGTTCAGCAATATGTATTTGCTTTCAGCAGTCATGCTCATAGCAGCTTCTGGTATTGGTTTAGCAGTCATAGAAACAATTGAAAAAACAGGGGAGCGCTAAATTAGCCCCTGGTGGAATGCTTCGTGTTAACTGATATGTGATAAAAGTGTTCACCGTGAAGAAATTCTGGTAACACTGAAAGAATGGAAGGTTCATAGCACTACAGCATTACCTGAAATTCAACACATCCACAGGTAAATAACTGTAAAGCTACTGAAATCCCAGCTAACGAGCAAGTAATCTTAGTAGCATAGCCTCGAAAAATGCAGACTATTAAGCACGCAACGCCTGTTCTTAAGCAATTCTTGATAAAACTTAATCTAACTCTCTGCGACCTTCCAAGGCTCTTGCCAGCGTCACTTCATCGGCATATTCCAAATCCCCACCCACAGGCAGACCAAAGGCGATACGTGTCACCTTAGTAAATGGTTTCAGTAGCTGACCGATATACAGGGTTGTTGTCTCCCCTTCAATAGTCGGACTAATTGCCATAATCACTTCTTGGGTTTTTTGTTGACTCACCCGCCGCACCAAAGCTTGAATAGTTAGTTGTTCTGGGCCAATACCATCCATAGGGGAAATTACCCCACCCAAGACGTGATACTTACCTTTATATTCGCGGGTTTTTTCCAAAGCAATTAAATCACGAGAATCCGCAACCACACAGATTGAAGTATCATCACGGTTAGGATGACGACAAATTTCACAAACAGGATCAGCAGATAGGTGAAAGCAAACAGAACACAAACCTATCTGCTTTTTTGCATCAATTAGGGCTTGTGCTAAAGCTTCTACTTCTGCTTCTGGGCGCTTCAGGATGTGCAGAGCTAGGCGTTGGGCTGACTTAGGGCCAACTCCCGGTAGGCGTTGCAACTGCTCAATTAACCGTGCTAAGGGACGTGCGTAAACCGTAGTCTTATCTCCAGAATTTTTTCACCATCACTATGATGACATTTTTCCAGTCATCACGCACCAGGCGCAGAGGCGCTGAGAATAAGAGTTTTAGATTATCTTCACAAATATACATATAGCAACCGCCAAGGAGGTTAGGACATTGTTGATTACTGAAAGCCTTGATGTAGGGGCGGGTTTATTCAAATTATTATTAGTAATTGAGCATATCTGTCATAGCTTGCGTGGCGTAGCCATACCCGCCTTGGTTTGCAGGGCTTTACAGCACTCAGCACTTTGCTATACATACATTAAAAAACGCCCCCCATTTCTGAGAGGCGCTTTTCATTCAGCTAAACTTGATAATTAACCGTTGATAGCAGGTGCTGTTAAAGCAACAGGAGCAACATCAGCAGCAGCCAAGTCTAGAGGGAAGTTGTGAGCGTTACGCTCGTGCATTACTTCCATACCCAAGTTAGCGCGGTTGATTACATCAGCCCAGGTAGCAATAACCCGACCTTGAGAATCAATTACTGATTGGTTGAAGTTGAAACCGTTCAAGTTGAACGCCATTGTGCTGACACCCAAAGCGGTAAACCAGATACCGATTACAGGCCAAGCAGCTAGGAAGAAGTGAAGTGAACGGCTGTTGTTGAAGGAAGCGTATTGGAAGATTAACCGACCAAAGTAACCGTGAGCAGCTACGATGTTGTAGGTTTCTTCTTCTTGTCCGAACTTGTAACCGTAGTTTTGAGACTCGGTTTCGGTTGTTTCACGAACCAAGGAAGATGTCACCAAGGAACCGTGCATTGCGGAGAATAATGAACCACCGAATACACCAGCTACTCCCAACATATGGAAGGGGTGCATCAAGATGTTGTGTTCTGCTTGGAACACAATCATGAAGTTGAAGGTTCCAGAGATACCCAAAGGCATACCGTCAGAGAATGAACCTTGTCCGATGGGGTAGATTAAGAATACTGCTGTAGCAGAAGCCAAAGGCGCAGAGTAAGCTACACAGATCCAAGGACGCATACCCAAGCGGTAAGATAGTTCCCACTGACGACCTAGGTAGCAAGCGCAACCGATCAAGAAGTGGAAAATTACCAATTGGTAAGGACCGCCGTTGTACAACCACTCATCTAAGGAAGCTGCTTCCCAGATTGGGTAGAAGTGCAAGCCGATAGCGTTGGAGGAAGGAACAACTGCACCGGAGATGATGTTGTTTCCGTAAATCAAGGAACCAGCTACGGGTTCGCGGATACCGTCGATGTCTACTGGAGGAGCAGCTACGAATGCGATGATGAAGCAGGTGGTAGCAGCTAGTAGGGTTGGGATCATCAGAACGCCGAACCAACCGATGTAAATCCGGTTATCGGTGCTGGTAATCCACTCGCAGAAGCGATCCCATACGTTGGCGCTTTGGCGCTGTTGTAAGGTAGTGGTCATATTTTTATAATTGCTTTTCGTGTTTACGAATTGGGTAGGTAAACTTGCCTACTTGAATACTACCTTAAAGGATAAGTTTTGTTTTGTAAAGGGGTTTTAATAAATTTTTACTTATAAAAATGATTAGTTTTTCTAATGAATCGCATCTCAAGACACGATTCATTCAGGTTTGATTAACCAGGAGGCCAGGCCATTTGCCGTCCTCCCAGAATATGTAAATGTAAATGGTAGACACTTTGACCGCCATCAGCACCATTATTAATCACAACGCGATAACCGTTGTTTAATCCCGCTTCTGCGGCTACGCGTTGAGCGGTTAATAACAGATGTCCTAAAAGAGCTTGGTCTTGAGATTCGGCATCTGCTAATTTAACTATGGGTTTTTTGGGAATGACAAGGATGTGAACTGGTGCTTGAGGGTTAACATCTGTAAAGGCTAAAGCCAAATCATCCTCATAAACGATGTTTGCGGGGATTTCCCGACGGATGATTTTACCGAAAATGGTATCTTTGGTTTCACTCATGTGGTTTTACCTAATATATCTGTTAGAGATTTTAGGGGATGGTTGGGTGAGGTGGCGATCGCTTTTTTGCAGAGAAAAAGTTAAGCTGTTGTGTAATCAGATGTTGTGTAAATCTATACAGCTTTATGTCCAAACCTGCGGATGTCAGCACCAAACGTTTAATTAGTCTCGCACCCAACAACTGGGTAAAATGGGTAACACAAATCCCGGATGTAGTTGCTAAAGAAATACTCAATTCTGAATTTCAGTGGATTAGTAGAGAAAGTGATGTACTTATCCGCGCTGAGAGTCAAGAATACGGAAAATTTCTGGTTCTTAATGAACTGCAATTGCGGTATAAACCAGAAATGCCTCGAAGAATGGGAGCTTATGCAGGACTAGCTGAGGAAAAATATCAATTACCCACCTATCCTGTACTCATTAACATTCTGAAAACAGGTAATGAAGAAATACCAACTCGATATCAGTCAAATATTGCTGGTTTGGAGGTGCGTCAAGATTACCGAGTAATTAATCTTTGGGAAGTAGATGTTAAAATTGCCTTAGAACAACCTTTACCTTCTTTACTGCCTTTTGTACCAATCCTCAAAGGTGGTGAAGATGAAACTATAACAGGACTTACGCAAAATCATGAAAAAACGAACCACAAAGAACGCGAAGGACACGAAGGAAAGAGGGTTGCAGAGAGTTATTGCGTAAGTCCTATATAATTCGGGAAGCATTGCGTTTATTAAAAGCCGATGAACAGTTAAATCAATTAGAAACAGTTCTGGCTTTTTTTGCTACTTTTGTATTAGATAGTGCCTTAGTTCAAGAAATCATGAGGTGGGATATGGCTGTTTTCCGTGAATCACCTTGGTATCAAGAAATATTGAAACAAGGGGAACAAAGAGGAGAACAAATAGGAAAAAGAGAAGAAAGAATCTCAAGTATTGAATTATCTTTAGAAGTGAAATTTGGTAATGAAGGATTAAAATTCATGCCGAAAATATCAGAAATATCGGATTTTGAAACATTAAAAATAATTCAACGTTCAATTCTCACAGTTGAAAGTTTAGAGGAATTAAGACTGATCATGGAAAACTTGTAACCATTAATTACTCAAAGATTGAATTGAGAATCAAGTAATGCGTAAAGAACAATAAAGATAAATACTGCTCAAATATTACCAGCTTGAAAAATCTGTTGGGCAGTCAAATTCAAATCTGGAAAAGTTGATGATATGATCCTTTCATCATTTCTAAACTGCGTTACTTGATACTCACCATCAATCAACAAATGAATAGATATAGTAGGTTGTTTAGGACTACCTATATAACGAATACCACCTAAACCTAAATAATCAATAATCCAATATTCAGGAATACCAATCTCTTCATAATCTCGTAATTTAGTTAAGTAGTCATCGCGCCAATTAGTGCTGACAACTTCAACAATTAAGGGAATAGAAGCAGCTTGAGTTACAGTTGATTGTTTTTGCCACAGAGGTTCACTGACTAAATTAGTCCGGTTTAATAATAGAATATCTGGTAAATAACCTGATTCGCTTTCAGGTGGTTTGACTAATGCTTGTTTAGGAATGGAATAAGGAAGATTTAATCTATCAAATTCTACAGTTATTTTTCTAGCTGTAAAACCTATGATATCTTCATGTAGTCCTGTTGGTTGTGACATTTCCACAATTACTCCATTATGCAGTTCATAGCGTTCTCCATCTGGTTTCCAATCTGCAAATTCTGCAAAGGTTACTGGTTTTTGTAAAACTTGAACCATGATTTATATACCTTAACTTCACTGTTATGGATGATTTAATTATACTTGATAGAGAATGAATCTGCCAGCTTTCAATTCAAAGTATTCAAATGGGAACAAAATGCCCAAGGAGAAGACAAACTCACCCCTACTGAAGATATTATTCTGTTTCCATCTCTACTTTCCGTAGAATCCCAGGAAGAGCGGCAAATTAGACTCGGTTCTAAAGTTCCCATTAATACTGTTGAAAAAACTTACCGACTGATTGTGGAAGAACTACCGACAAAAACCAGTCAACCCACTCAGAATGCAGTCCAAGTCTTAACTAATTTAAGTATTCCTATTTTTCTACAACCGAACCAAATCAACCAGTCAGGAAAAATGGGACAACTAGCAATCAAAAAAGGTAATTTATCTTTTGAGATTAATAATACTGGTAATGTGAATCTTCGTCCACAGCAAATTACAGTCCAAGGAGTAAGTGCCACAGGGGAAAAAATTATTGAAACTGCTGTTAATAGTTGGTATATTTTAGCGGGTAATACTAAATCCTACAGTGTAGAATTACCACCCAAGGAAAAATGTAATGGGGTCAAGAAACTGGTAGTGGAAGTCAAAACTGCAAAAACCACCCTGAAAGAAACCCTAGATACTCCCCAGGGCGCTTGTGCTGCTGCTTACCCCCCTTAGTCCCCCCTTGTAAAGGGGGGAAACTGGAGAATCTTGTCCCCTCCCCTTGGTAAGGGGAGGGTTAGGGTGGGGTTAATTTCAAAATGCTTACAAAGCCGCTTTCAGTTGCACCGTGTCCTGGTAATTTCCCGCCGGCACATTTTGCCCCGCCGGAATCTTAATATAAAGATTGACATTACTGGCTGAACCCGTACCAGTCAATGACAAAGCAGTGTTATCGGTGTTCCCCCAAATTATTGTCCTAGATTCATCTTGATATAATTCATACAATAAGTAATTTCCCGCACCATCAGTCATGCGGCGCACGGGCTGAGTGTCTGTGGAGCCAGTAGAGGGATTTTGTCCTTGTCCCAGGGTAATTTTCCCAGTAGTATTACTCGGTAAAGTGATAGCGATTGGTACTGTTGCCGTTGCCGGAGTAGACGGGTTAGTTATGTTCTCAACTGGTATTGGCACAGGAGCAGCAGCTGGGGTAATTACAATACTAGGAACTACTGAAGCAGAAACATTCAAATTAGCATTTGCGCTACCTGCCATTGCGGGAGCAGTGGAACTAGCCATAAGTAACAAAACAGTTAATAGGGAAGGGCGCAATTTCATGGTTTTATGTCTGTAAATAATGGCTGGTGGTTGCTGTTAGTTTCGGGTTGGAGTTTTGTAGTCTGTTCTGAGGTTGCTGCACAAGAACAAAATGCCATTTTGGAACTTACCGTTAATCAGGTGGCTAAAGAAGCAATTTTTGTGATTTTACGCCCCCAGGATATTCTTGTTAGTCTTCCTGATTTAGAAAAAGCCGGGTTAGAAAGTTTCGCTGGTAGTCGAGAAACTATTAATAATGAAATTTATGTTTCTCTGGTTTCCTTAGCTCCCCAGGTCAGCTATATTTTTGATAAAAAAGCCTTAACTTTAAGTATAACAGCCCAACCGGAATTATTAAGGAGTAATTCATTTAATTTAGGTCAGGAGTCACAAAAAAATATTACTTATAGTCAAAACACTAGTGTTTTCTTTAATTATGCTTTTAATTTACCTGTTGACATTGAAAAATTCAAGTTTAACAATTATACATTTTTTGGAGAATCAGGATTAAGCATTAATAAAAGTTTACTTTATACCAGTTTTTCCCGCAAAACTGACGGTTCTTGGTTGCGAGGTTTAACCAACTTCACCTTAGATAATCCCCAAAAAATGACTAAATGGGTAGTTGGTGATTCCTTTGCCAGCACCGGTGATTTAGGGGGAGGAATGTTTATGGCTGGTGTGAGTAAGTCACGGGATTTTGGACTAAATCCTGATGTCATTCAACAACCAACTTTTAGTTTATCTGGTGTAGCCTTAACACCTTCCAAAGTAGAGGTTTTTGTTAATGGACAAAGAGTAAATCAAACAGAAGTACCCCCCGGTCGCTTTCAATTTGATAATTTACTCCTACCTACCGGTAGTGGTTATAAAAAAGTTGTAATTCGTGATGCTTTGGGTCGAGAACAGGTAATCACTTCACCTTTTTATTTTGCTCCAGGGTTGCTAAAACCCGGTTTATCTGACTACAGTTTTAATTTAGGTTTACAGCGATTTAAACTAGATTCTGATAATTTTAATTATGGTTCTTTGGCCTTTCTCGGTCGCTATCGTCAGGGTATCACCAACTCCCTGACCCTGGGCGGGCGCTTGGAGGTTGCTAGTAATTTAATTAGTGGTGGTTCTAGTCTAACCACTACCCTACCCTTTGGGGCTTTAGGACTATCCCTAGCCGTCAGTAGTGAATCAGGAATTCCCGGGGCTGCGGCTGCCCTCACCTATAGCTATTCTGGTCGTAATATCGGTTTTGGTGGTTCGGTGCGGCTGTTGAGTGACCAATATGCTAATTTAAGTTTGACAGCATTAGATGACAGAGCCAAGTTAGAAAATAATGCTTTTATTTCTGTCTCTCCCACCCGTAATTTAAGCTTAGGTTTGCAGTATGCGTCCTCTGACTTCCGTGATAAAGGACACAGTAACCGCCTAGCTCTCACCAGTAGTTTGCGTCTCAATTCCCATGCAGATTTATCTATAAATCTCAGCCGGTCTAACCAACCTACACAACCAACTACAAATGAACTATTTATCGGTTTCAATTATACTTTAGGTAATGCTAGAGCTAGTATTAATCGGCAAGATACCAATGGTAAAACTGCAATTAACTCAACTGTATCTGTGCAGAAATCTCCACCGGCGGGAAATGGCTTGGGCTACCGTCTTCAGGTTAACCCCAACGGGGAAAAAATTCCCGCTAATGGTAGTATTCAGTATCGCGCTCCCTTTGGCGTTTATGAGTTAAACCTCAACCGCAGTAATGGTAAAAATAGTGGTTCTGTTAATGTTTCTGGTAGTATTATCGGGATAGGAAATAGTGTTTTTATTGCTCCTCCCGTTACCCAAAGCTTTGCACTCATACAAGTTCCAGGGGTGAGGGGTGTGCGTGGTTACAGTAATAATCAGGAAGTTGGACGCACTGATTATCGCGGTAATTTAATAATTACTAATCTGCGCCCTTATAATGGGAATAATTTGAAAATCCAAGATGAAGATATTCCTTTAAACTACAAAATTGATGCTAATGAAAAAGTAATTACTCCACCTTTTCGAGGTGGGGCGGTTGTGCGTTTTCCTGTGCAACTAATTCAGAGTATTGTTGGTACTTTGTCGGTAGAAACATCAGGAAAAACTGTAATTCCTTCCTATGGTCAGTTAAATATAACTGTGAATAATCAAATTATTAACTCACCTATTGGTAAGGAAGGAGATTTTTATTTAGACAGTGTTGCTCCGGGAAAATATGCAGCTAATGTGGACTATGAAGGCGGTATTTGTAATTTTGAGCTAACTATTCCCCAGTCTCAGGAACAAATGGTTAATTTAGGTAATTTAAAGTGTATCATTCCTTAGAGGGTGTTTTAAAAGTTTTTAATAACATTTGTATTCGGTGATTTCACTCATTGTTAATTTACCTGAAAATCTGGTTTGATATAATTAGGGTTTATTCATATATGAACAATGCTGGCTAGAGTCTGGAGTGCATCTATTGTTGGTATCGACGCGGTGAAGGTGGGTGTGGAAGTGGATGTTTCTGGTGGTTTACCGGGAATTGTAATTTTAGGTTTACCAGATTCGGCGATTCAAGAATCAAAAGAACGGGTAAAAGCCACTTTGAAAAATGCGGGTTTTGCTTTTCCCATGAGAAAGATTGTAATTAACCTCACTCCCGCAGATTTAAGGAAAGAAGGACCTGCTTTTGATTTACCTATTAGTGTGGGAATTTTAGCAGCTTCTGAACAAGTAAACCCTGATTTATTAGGGGATTTTTTATTTTTAGGTGAAGTTTCTTTAGATGGTACTTTGCGTCCGGTTGCTGGTGTTTTACCTATTGCTGCAACTGCTGAGAAAATGGGAATTTCTGGTTTAGTTGTTCCTGTTGACAATGCTCAAGAAGCTGCCGTTGTCCAAGGATTAAATGTTTATGGTTGTCATCATATTTCTGATGTAGTTGATTTACTAAATAATCCGGGCAAATTCAAACCTGTAAAATTAAATGAAAAGCCAGAAACTTTAATTGCCACATCTTCAATTTTAGCAGATTTACAAGATGTCAAAGGTCAGGCTCATGCTCGTCGGGCTTTGGAAATTGCAGCAGCTGGTGGTCATAATTTAATATTTGTTGGACCTCCAGGAAGTGGGAAAACGATGTTAGCAAGACGTTTACCGGGTATTTTACCACCTTTGGAGTTTGCGGAATCTTTAGAAGTGACTCGGATTCACTCGGTGGCTGGGTTGTTGAAAAATCGCGGTTCATTAGTACGAGAAAGACCTTTTCGCAGTCCTCACCATTCAGCATCGGGACCTTCTCTAGTTGGTGGTGGTAGCTTTCCCCGTCCTGGGGAGATATCTTTATCACATCAAGGTATTCTTTTTCTCGATGAGTTAACTGAGTTTAAAAGAGATGTATTAGAATTTCTTCGCCAACCTTTAGAAGATGGTTATGTTACCATTTCTCGTACTAGACAATCGGTGATGTTTCCGGCGCAATTTACTTTAGTCGCCAGTACAAATCCCTGTCCTTGCGGTTACTATGGCGATACTATTCAACAGTGTACCTGTTCACCCAGACAACGGGAGAATTATTGGGCAAAGCTTTCGGGACCTTTGATGGATCGGATTGATTTACAAGTTGCAGTGAATCGTTTAAAGCCAGAGGAAATTACCCAACAACCCACGGGAGAAGGTTCAACTTCAGTTTTGGAGAGAGTTACAAAGGCACGCGATCGCGCTGTTAAACGTTTTCAAGGAGAACCAAATCTGCGTTGCAATGCTCAAATGCAAAGCCATCATCTTCAGAAATGGTGCAAGTTAGATGATGCTAGCCGCAGTTTATTAGAAGCAGCAATTAGAAAATTAGGCTTATCTGCAAGGGCGAGCGATCGCATTCTCAAAGTAGCCAGGACTATCGCAGATTTAGCAGGAGAAGATGAATTAAAAGCCAATCATATAGCTGAAGCGATTCAATACCGCACAATCGATAGGATGCAATAATATAGGACAGTGTTTAAGTGATTTATCGTAAAAACTCATTCATCAGCACTTTTAAATCAATTTAGCGAATTTCACCTAACTGAATCAATGTTTCTACGCGTCAGTATCTTGTTGTTTAACACGATTAATGTATGTCAGTAGTTCTTGATTCTCAGCTTCGGTAATTTCTCCATTCTCTTTTTGCTGACGCAGATAAGAGAATCTATTTTGTTCTTCCAGAGATAACCGACTTTGAATAATTTGTAATAAAGCTGCTTCGCTATTGGCAGTTTCTGGGGTTTCGGATAGAGGTAAAGACTCATAAGCAAGGGATTCTAAAAATTCTAGTGCTTTTAATAAAGACTCTCCTGGTAATTGTTGCAGTAGTGCGATCGCTCTTTGGCGAATTTCTGTAGGTGCAGTCATCGTCAACCTAACCTCATTTACATCTAGGTCAAATTTTAGCCCAAGTTCTTCGCTCTCCTGTCTGTCTAAAGTCTTATCTTTGTAGGCCTCTGGCTGCTGTGACTGTGAGCTAGTTATGAGCAGTGGAGTCGTGGGTATCTCATAATCATCCGGCTCTAATAACAGGTTGAAGGCCTGAAAGCATCGAGTCAGAGACTGCGTATCAACCTTGCTTTTACGCCTAAAAATTTTACACAGGGTATGAGTGTCTAAACCTATGTGATAACTCAGATAATCAAGTGTAAATCGCTTATTTTTGTTTTCATTAAATTCTGCTTGTTGTCTTGCATACTGAAGTTTATGCAATCCTTTGGGCGTAAGGATTGCACCACGTTTGCGTTGTTTTTTAGGCATGAAGAAAACGTTGTATTTGATTTACACAACCCCAAGCAAACAAGAGAATTAGTCAGCTTAGAGTCAGCCTCATACTCTAAGTGGTTTGATTTCACTGAATGTTAGTAAAGTGGCGTTAGTGAGAGTATATGGACATCAGATGAAGATTTACAAGAGTATAGCGATTGCTTGACGTGCTTATTAATACTATATTATTTAAATAGCGAATTTTAACAATTTAAAACAATTTTGCGGTTTAATTGGCTCAAAACCTAAACCTTTGGAGGGATTGCTACTGATGGTTTAGAGCGATCAACAGTAGATGGTAGATTCGGTCCCCAAACAGCAGCACGAATGGATATGTCTCCAGCCGAAGGTTTTGCTATGGCTAGGCTTCTAAAAATCACTGCCCCTAATTTTTTGCAAGGTGAAGATGTTCGCAAAGTTCAGCAAGCACTAGTTAATGCTGGTTTTCTTAGCGCAAATCAAATTAATGGTATTTATGATAACGATACAGAATCTGCTGTGGAGAAGTTTCAGGAAGAAAAAGGTTTAAGTCAAGATGGTGTTGTTGGACCTCAAACCCGCAGACTATTAGGTATATCTTAACAGCAACCTCTGATATTTAAAGGTATTGCGATCACTCCCCCAAATGAGACAAACTGGAATAAAAGAGGGATGCTGTTGAACCTTTCATTTTGCAGGTGAGAAATCGGTTATAGGTTTGTTTAATACAGTCTGTCCGCTTCTTGTAATAACTACACATGCATGACGCGTAGCGGCTTTCCGTAGAGAAGTCCAGCCACCTGGATTAATGAAAAAATAGGATTTTTAACCCGCGCAGGCGGGTTTCGTTTGTATAGCCGCGACTTCCAGTCGCTAGGGCTGTAATAAATTAGACTTTTCAAACAACCTCTTACACCTCTGGGATTCTTTCATTCTACTATTGCGATCGCTTCCCTCTCCACAGGCTGTACACCTGCCTACGAGATTAATCTAAAAATACTTGAGGTTGAACTTTAAAACGTTGTACTAACTGCTGAATTTGACTCAGAGTTAGTGCTTGATGTTTGTTTAAAATAGCCTCTATTGTTTCTGATGTACCAATCTCAGGTAAATCTGATAAACATAATTTATGTTCCTCCATTAAATAAGCCAATATATCGCCACCGCTACAATTAGGGATAGAATAATACTCTCTCTCATAAGCCTCAATCAGCGTCCCTAACGTATCAAGCAAATTATAAAGAGGATGCTGTTCATTTGTGCCAATTTCATCAATTAAATTATTTAATCGCTGAATTGCTTGCTCATATTCGTCCTCATTGCGAATTGTCAGCAGTGGTGCGATCGCACTCCAATGAGTATTAATATCTGGGGGAAGTGTGATTAACTTTTCCATGTGTCTTTGTCGTATTCTGAATGGGTTAACATATAACGAATATAAACTTTCTGACGATTAAAGTGGATTGAAGTAATTAATCTGTATTTGTTACCACCAATATTAAACACGATTAAATCACCGACAATATCAGCACTAGGAAAAACAGAGCGTAATTCTTCAAAACTTTGAAAGTTTGCCGATTGCATCAGCTTAAACCAACGAATCAGCGCAGTTTGACTGTCAGGATACTCTTGCCAAAATTGACGCAATACTTTACGAGAAATAATGTGCATAATTCGGTGAACTGATTAAGCATAGATAACCTTTGTTTTCATAGTTAACCTCCTGAAATTTCGGTATCTTAGCATTTGTCGAAGGCTTACACCTCTGGGGATTCTTTCATTCTACTATTGCGATCGCTTCCCTCGCCGCAGGCTGTAAGCTACTACACAGGTATGACCCGTAGCGGCTTTCAGTTCTACATTCTTTCCCAGAGATATAAATTCTGTCTCACGAATAGGGCAAAAACACCTTGAGGAAGATGTAGCCAACTCATAAACCAGTATCAAATATAGCAGGAGGGTAGCAACTTCCTAGTATAAGGAGACTGATTTCATGAAGTTACAGGCGGTTTGGACGCTATTTCCAGAAACATTGAAACAATGGAGTGAAGATAAAGCCTCACGGTTAGCCGCAGCATTAGCTTATTACACGATATTTTCTATTGCACCATTGCTAATTATTGTAATTGCGATCGCAGGCGCAGCATTTGGAGAAGAAGCCGCCAGGGGTGAAATTGTTCGCCAAATTGAGGATTTAGTCGGCAGAGATGGCGCACAATTCCTGGAAATAGCTATTAAAAATGCTAGCAGACCACAAGCCGGTGCGATCGCCTCTATTCTGAGTGTTGTAATTTTACTTATAGGTGCTACTGGTGTATTTGCGGAGTTACAAGACTCCCTCAACACCATTTGGGATGTCAAAGCCAGACCGGGACGTGGCATCATGACCATCATTCGCCAACGCTTTTTATCATTCACGATGATTTTAGGCATTGGCTTTTTACTTCTCGTTTCCTTAGTCATTAGTGCCGGATTATCAGCACTGATAACTTATTTTAGCAACGCCTTACCAGAAATTGATTCCATCTGGCAGATGCTCAATTTTATTCTTTCTTTCGCCATTACTACAGTTATTTTTGCACTAATTTTTAAAGTTTTACCAGATGTCAGAATTACTTGGAGTGATGTTTTAATTGGTGCATTGCTTACCTCTCTCTTATTTTCCATCGGTAAGTTTTTATTAGGACAGTATATCGGTAGGAGTACTTTGGGTTCAGCTTATGGTGCGGCTGGTTCACTGGTGGTAATCATCGCTTGGGTTTACTATGCTGCCCAAATTCTGTTTTTTGGCGCAGAGTTTACCCAGGTTTATTCCAGGAGATACGGTACTGACATCACTCCAACTGCAAATGCTATCCCACGCACGGCTAAAACTGCTGTCGAGGGAAGGGTAATAAATAATCATCCGCAAAATACTCAAAGAAAAAAGCAATCCTCTCGCTTAATTAATCGTGTTCTCCACTACTTTAGGCATCCCAAGCGCTTAAAACGCCGTCGCAGAAATCGCCGCTATTGAATTTATTGCCTAACTGATAGTTATGGATGGGTTAATTAAACGGTAAAATATGACAGTTGTATTCTGCCGCGAACGTTGATTGAGCGTTATACTCTGCCCGAAATGGGCAACCTGTGGACTGAAACTTACAAATTAAAAACCTGGCTTCAGGTGGAAATTGCAGTTTGTGAAGCCCAAGCTGAACTGGGTTATATTCCTTCTCAGGCAGTTGAAGAAATTAAAGCTAAGGCGAATTTTGACCCGAAGCGAGTCTTGGAAATTGAAGCTGAAGTCCGTCATGATGTCATTGCCTTTTTAACTAATGTCAATGAATATGTGGGTGATGCTGGGCGTTATATTCATCTAGGTTTAACTAGCTCGGATGTACTAGATACCGCTTTAGGACTACAATTAGTTGCTAGTCTGGATCTCATATCCCAACATCTGGAAGAGTTGATTCAGGTAATTCGCCTCAAGGCGCGAGAACATCGTTATACAGTCATGACTGGCCGTTCACACGGTATTCACGCTGAACCGATGACTTTTGGATTTAAGTTAGCTGGATGGTTAGCTGAGGTGTTGCGCCATCAAGAAAGGCTGAAAGTTCTCCGGGAAACCATCGCCGTGGGGAAAATTTCCGGTGCTGTGGGAACCTATGCCAATATTGAACCACGAGTGGAAGCGATCGCTTGTGAAAAACTAGGACTCAAACCTGATACGGCCTCAACTCAAGTTATTTCGCGCGATCGCCATGCCGACTATGTGCAACAATTAGCCTTAGTTGCCGCATCCATTGAACGCTTTGCTGTAGAAATTCGGAATCTCCAAAGAACAGACGTTTTAGAAGTAGAAGAATTTTTCGCCAAAGGTCAAAAAGGCTCGTCAGCCATGCCTCACAAGCGCAACCCCATCCGTTCAGAACGGTTGACGGGAATGGCTAGGTTGGTAAGAAGTCATGCCGGTGCAGCCCTGGAAAACGTGGCTTTATGGCATGAACGGGATATTTCCCACAGTTCTGTAGAACGGGTAATTTTGCCAGATGCTTGCATTTTGACTCACTTTATGCTTGTAGAAATTACCGGATTAGTGAAAAACTTGCTGGTCTACCCCGAAAACATGGCGCGGAACCTCAACTGTTATGGCGGTGTAGTGTTTAGCCAAAAAGTTCTCCTGGCTTTAATAGACAAGGGAATGAACCGAGAAGAAGCTTACGCCATTGTTCAAGAAAGCGCTCATACTGCTTGGAACAAGCCAGAAGGAGACTTCCACGCCTTAATTACTCAAAACCCGCGTGTGACTCAAAATCTGTCACCAGCAGAAATTGAAGCCTGTTTTGATCCGCAGCAACATCTGCGTCATTTAGATCAAGTTTACCAACGATTAGGGATTTAGGCAGGGAGAAGAGGCAGGGGAGCAGGGAGCAGGGGAGAAGACGTTGGGCTTGTACCAAAATTTTTCTTCCTGATCTCCCCTTTTGACTAAAATTAAAATACTTGAACTCGTGCTAAACCATAGGGAATTTCTCGCGCCAAGCCCAGATGATTACCGAAAAACGAGCCAAAGCCCCTGGCTTTAGACATGGGGATGTAGGCGATTTGTGGCTTTAGCCACTGTGCAACCTTTGTATGGCTTTAGCCACAGAAAGTTTATCTTTCGTATTGACCTTAGTTAAATATAACGTATAATTCTTTTAGGAGGTGATGAATAAGTGTTTTCTTTGACTTATGAGTTTCGACTAAAACCAACTAAGCAGCAAATAAAAATCTTTCAAGGCTGGTTAGAAATTAACCGCAAAGTCTATAACTATGCCTTAGCAGAACGCAAGCATTGGTATAAATCCCGCTCCTGTCAAATTAACGCTTGTTCATTGCATTCTGAATACATTATCCCCGCAGATACACCACGCCCTACCTACTCAATTCAGTGTAAATCATTAACTGCAGCAAAGGAACAATATCCAGAATTAAAAAGTGTCCATTCTCAGGTATTGCAACAAACACTCAAAAGACTGGAAAATGCTTTCACTTCCTTATGGGAGCGCAATTTTGGATTCCCTCGTTTTAAGAAAGCTGGGCAGTTCCGTTCTTTTGTATTTCCGCAACTAGGAAAAGAACCCTTAAAAAACAATGCTGTTAAACTCCCTGGAATTGGATGGGTAAGGTTGAGAAAATCCCGTGAGATTCCCACAGATGCAACAGTTAAACAAGTGAGAATTGTCAAACGGGTATCTGGATGGTATGCAATGTTAACATTGCAATGGAATGTGTCTGTTCCTCAACATCAACCAGTGGGAGAAGCAATTGGTGTCGATGTGGGATTAATCAGTTTTGTTGCTACTTCTGGTGGACTTTGTGTTCAACGCCCTAAATTCTTTGTAGACCTCCAACGCCAGCTTAAATTGCTGCAACAAAGAGTTAGTCGTAAAGTTAAAGGGTCAAATAATTGGCACAAAGCTCAAAAGAAAGTGGCAAAATTGCATGAACATATTGCTAATACTAGAAAGGACTTTCATTGGAAAATAGCACATCAACTTTGTGATACTGCTCAAACTATCTTTGTAGAAGATTTGAATTTAGTGGGATTGTCCAGGGGAATACTTGGCAAGCATTGTCTAGATGCTGGATGGGGACAATTCTTTGAAATTCTGGAGCAGTGTTGTTTTAAGCGTGGTGTATTTTTCCAGAAAGTAGATAGCCGAAAGACTTCTCAGATTTGCCCTAATTGTAGAATAGAAACGGGTAAAAAAGAGTTGTCACAGCGTGTTCATGTTTGTGAACATTGTGGCTATACAACTGATAGAGATGTTGCAGCCGCTCAAGTAGTTCTGATTAGAGGACTTGCAGCCGTCGGGCAGACGGTAAAGATGCTTGCTGAGGGTAAATTCGTTGGAATCCCTGTGACGCAAGAATCCCCCGGCTTCTAGCCGTGGGGAGTGTCAAAAAGGTTAAAAATAGATTGCGTCTCACTAATGGGATATTTAATATAAATCTTGTGGGGAGGGCAAAGATGCTCGCCCTTGGATACCTAATTCAGATCAATAAAATAGGGGCGCAAAGTCTCGCGTCCCCACCAATTTGATAATTGCTATTGGATTTTAAATTTACTGCAAAAGGCCAATCATGTGCAGAAAACCATGACCAGTAACTATCTCAATTACTAAAGCAATAAAGCCCAGCATCGCAATGCGACCATTCCAAACTTCAGCGCTAGTAGTCATCCCCCATTCCCAGTTCTCTTGGGGGTACATTTTCACCCTTTTTTTCATTTGTGCAGCTTGGGAAAGCTTGAAACTGGGTTTATTTAGGGCATCAATTACTAGGTCTGCCAATGCTTTAATAAATACTGGGTGAGTATTGGGAGCAGCAGCGCGACGGAAGTTTTCAATTCCTGACTCTTCGGCTATTTCTCGATATTCAATATCAATTTCTTGTAAAGTCTCGATGTGTTCGGAGACAAAACTGATAGGTACAACAACTAAATCTTTTACACCTTGTGCGCCGAGTTGTTGCAGCGCATCTTCAGTATAAGGCTGTAGCCATTCTACGGGTCCGACACGACTTTGATAAGCTAGGGTGTAAAGATTGGGTCGATTGAGAGTCTGCATAATTAATGCAGTACATTCTTCAATTTCTTGCTCATAGGGGTCTCCGGCTTCTTCAACGTAGCTTTTAGGAACGCCGTGAGCGCTGAAAAATATATGAGCTTCATCGGGGTTGGGACATTGGTCGAGTTCTTGGGCTATGAGTTCCGCCATAGCTTGCAGATAGCTTGGTTCTTTGTACCAAGAGGGAATCACAGTATAGTCAATGGGCTGAAGTTCTGGCTTTTCTCGCCAAAGTTTATCTAACAGCCGAAAACTAGAACCACTGGTACTAATGGAAAACTGTGGGTACAGTGGTAAAATTACCAGGTGTTCAATATTATCAGCAGCAATTTGTGCGATCGCTTCTTCTGTGTAAGGATGCCAATAACGCATTCCTACGTAGATATCCACTTCTTGACCCAAATCACCCAAATGTTGTTTCAGGGCTTGTCCTTGTTCCTCAGTGATTCGCCGTAGTGGAGAACCGCCGCCAATTTGCTTATAATTCGCTTGAGATGTTGTAGTTCGCCGTGTAGCAATAAACCAAGCTAGAGGTTTTTGCAGCCAGCGAAACGGTAGGCGAATGATTTCTGGGTCGGAAAATAGGTTATACAAAAAAGGCCCGACATCCTCTAGCTTATCGGGGCCACCGAGATTGAGTAATAAAACGCCTACACGACTCATAGCACTTATTTTCCCCCAATCTTTTCAGGTTTTTTACTAATGTTAACAATATATCTTTATTAAATATAAAGCTTTATAGCCAGCAAACACGAAATGTCAACAATCTTAAGGGATTGATGTTACCAGTTCGTAGTTGCGCTTTAGCGCTCTCTCTTTCAGCAACGCCTTGACAATGCTGATAATTTAATTAATCTTTCTTAATTCTAGACTATTTTTGTAGCAATTATCAAGATAGGCAATTTTCAACAATTTATTCATAGAATGTAATATTCTGCCATTTTTTATGAGAAACAAGCTGTCAAATAGGGTTGTAAGAGACCAATGATCACTTCTGGGGTTTCGAGATGGGGTAATATTCCGGTATGTGCGATCGCATAAAAATCGCGAATTGCGCCTATATTCAGATTGGCTAAACGTCGCCCTAACTTGATGCTGGTAAATTGTGCCTTCTCGCCCCAAAACATCACCGTAGGAGTTTGCAGTTGCTGAATGTACAAACTTAAATCAAAATACAAGTCTCCCCGCAAAAACGCCAAAGCCGAAAACTTAGCATTAGGCTGTTGTGCAGAAATTAAATAAGCATCGACGATTTCTTGAGAAACCCGTTCGGCTTTCGCAAACAGAAAGCTTTGCAGAAAATTTCTCACAGCAAATTCATTTTCAGCGCCTAGAGTATAAATTAAATTATCCACTAGCGGCGAATTAATAATTGGCAATGGTATTCTGCGTCCAGCACCCTGACCAAAGTCATCAAACCCAGAAGGACAGACTAAAAACAAGCTGTGAAATAAATCAGGATGGTTAATAGCCAGACGGATAGCGAAAGCAGCTGTTAAAGAAGAAGCCACTACCGTGACTGGTTGGCGGCAAGTTTGGGTGATAAACTCCTGAATAGTATGCAAATAATCCCTAATTTGATAGTCTCGCACTGGATGAGCAGATTCACCCCAACCAATTAAATCTGGTGCTAATATGCGGTGAGTAGCTGCAAAAGCCGGGTAAACCTTAGACCATTCAAACGCAGAAGCCCCACCGCCAAAATTATGGAGAAATAACAGAGGAGGTAAATCTTCCGTCTCAGCATTTAACCAAGGCGTAGTGGTTTGGGTATAGTAAACCATAGCCCCTAGAGATGTATGAATAACTTTATGCCCAAAGCCGGGAGGTTGAAACTGAAGCATAAATTAAATTATTTATTTGCCTGTAATATGAACCAGTTTATCCAGTTGTTCACCACTAATCTCATAAGCTGTCCCGAAACCAATCACAAAACGACCAGCGCTAGGAGTTAAGCGGAAAATCCGAAAGTCTGGTAAACCCCGAAATACTTCAATCAGTTCACCAAAACGGGCTTTAAATTGAGCGACAATTTGATTCCAGGTCTCAGTTTCTCGCTCTATCAAAGTCGCTGTACAATCAAAACTCAACCGACGACGGGCAAAAATTTGGTAACACTTAGATTCATCCTCAATAAATAAGACACTCACACGAGGATTGATATGGATATTTTGAGTGTGAATTGCTAAACCACTAACGTAGATATAGATATTTTTAGCATCATCCATCACAAAAGGAGTGTAACCAGTATTGGGTATGCCTGCTTGATTAACCGTGCTAATGATTACACTCTCAACAGTTTGAGGAAAAGTTTCATACTCAGCTTGAGCTTGTTCAATTTTGCTCATAAGTCAACTTCTGGTTTATTAGCAACTTTTTCTTAAGTATCCTAACGCGAATAGAGTTTTGCAATTGGGTAATTGTCGGGTGCGTTCAGAAATCACAGGACTTACGCAAAATATCTCTCAAACCCTCTTTCCTTCTCCCAAGGGGAGACGCTAACGCGAACGTGTCCTTCTCCCAAAGGGAGACGCTAGCGCCATAAGCGAAGCTATGCCGAAGGCTTTACGTGGTTCATTCTTCCGTGACTTGTGCGTAAGTCCTAAATCAAATAGTAGTCCTATAGATATAATTTTAAATAAATTACTGTGTCAACAATCACAAGATATTTATGTCAACTCAAGACAAGTGCTGTACAATTGTCCCCTACTTTAAAGTTCATAGTGGCAAACTAGACCTTTTTAAGGATCTATGCCAGCAATTCGTCACAAAAGCAAATGAGGAGCCTAAGTGCCTCTATTATGGATTCAGTTTTGACAAAGACCAAGTTCACTGCCGTGAAGGCTATGAAGATGCTGAGGGAGTGCTAACTCATCTCGATCATGTGGGTTCTTTATTGGAAGAAGCCCTAAAGATTGCTGATTTGACTCGTTTGGAAATACATGGCCCAGAAAAAGAATTGGTAAAACTGAGGGAACCCCTAGCTAAATTGAATCCACAGTTCTTTACTCTTGAGTATGGTTTTCGACGTTGACAATCTGTTAGGATTTATATATTGACAGAAGCTGCTAAATATGCGGTGTGGATTTCAGGCATTTCCACTTGATTTTTCGATGATTTTTGAGCGATGCCTGGGTTGGGCTACTTTATCTCTAAAAAGCCTGAGATGAAGTAATTTCCTCAACACAGATAATGGTTTATTTGTAAAGTGTGTAAGTCCTAGTAACAGAAAAAATTATCAAGACGCGATTGTGACTGACAAAAATCGTTCTCAATGGGACTTAGGGAGGTTTATCGAAACCTTAACCTATTTCGAGGTGTTTCCTTTGCTTAACTGGGTACAGCAGTTAATTCAAGGTGGTTCCAACGATAATCAAAATCTACCCAATGGAGGCAGAAATGTGGGTGTAATACTGGTAGCAGGTGCGACGGGTGGAGTGGGAAAACGAGTTGTGCGGCGACTTGTGGAACGAGGTGAGAAAGTTCGCGCCCTTGTGCGAGATATTGATAAAGCCCGGTCAATTCTTGGCGATGATGTTGACTTGGTAGCTGGGGATATCACTAAACCAGAAACTTTAAATTCTCTGGTCATGGCTAATATCCAAGCTGTAATTTGTTGCACTTCCGTGCGTGTCCAACCAGTGGAAGGCGACACACCGGATAGGGCTAAATACAATCAAGGTGTAAAATTTTATATGCCGGAAATTGTTGGGGATACTCCCGAAAATGTGGAATATCAAGGTGTGAAAAACTTGGTGGAAGCTGCGGCTAAATATCTCCCTCCAGCTAATGAAAAACTGATATTTGATTTTACTCATCCCTCGGCGGAATTAAGAAATGTTTGGGGTGCGGTGGATGATGTGGTGATGGGTGGTGTGAGTGCCAGTAATATGCAATTATTAGAAAATACTGCTGTGTTTGCTGGTAATGTTTCCACGGCTAACTCCGGTGGCTTTGCGTCGGTGAGAACGAAGAATTTTGAACCGCCCTTTAACTTATCCGGTTACGAAGGTGTAGAACTGCGGGTCAAAGGTGACGGTCAACGTTATAAACTATTTTTACGGACAGATCAGAAATGGGATGGGGTGGGTTACAGTTATTCTTTTGACACTGTAGATAATACTTGGATAACGGTTCGCGTTCCTTTTAAAGATTTGGTTCCCGTATTTCGCGCTAAAGTTTTGCAAGATGCGCCGCCGATTTATGCTGGTAAAGTTGCGTCATTTCAACTGATGTTGAGTAAGTTTGAATATGATGGGGCTTTAAATCCTAAGTTTTCAGCCGGTAATTTTGCTTTACAAATAGAGTCAATTAAGGCTTATGGTGGGGAGAGTTTTCCGCAGTTTGTCCTTATTAGTTCCGCCGGGGTAACTCGTCCTGGAAGACCTGGGATTAATTTAGATGAAGAACCGCCAGCAGTGAGATTAAATGACCAGTTGGGAGGAATCTTAACTTGGAAGTTGAAAGGGGAAGATAGTGTAAGAGCCAGTGGGATTCCTTATACAATTATTAGACCTTGTGCTTTAACTGAGGAAGCTGGTGGTAAGGAATTAATCTTTGAGCAAGGTGATAATATTAGGGGCAAAATTAGCCGCGATGATGTAGCTGAATTGTGTGTGCGATCGCTCCAACAATCCCATGCTCATAATATCACCTTAGAAGTGAAATCAGGTGAAAATATTGCTCATTATATCAATTGGCAGCAACTATTTTCTAACTTACAACCGGATGAATCAGCATCTTTTAAATAAAAAAATCTATATGTAGGGTGGGTTAGGACGTTAGTCCGTAACCCACCATAAATTTAAGGGTAATGGTGAGTTACGCTGTTGCTAATTCCCTAGAGGGTAATGGTGAGTTACGCTGTTGCTAATTCCCTAGAGGGTAATGGTGAGTAATGGTGGGTTACGCTGTCGCTAACCCACCCTACAATTTTTAGCGAAAGGAGGACATGGAGACAGGGAAAATACCACAAGATAAAATAATCATTTCCCACCTCCCACCTCCACCGCAGGAGTCAATGAAATGTTTCGCAGATTAATTTTAGCTGGAGTTGTGGTAATTATCGTTTGGTTGGGCTTATTGTCTCAACCAGTTTCATCACAACAAATAGAGTCTAGATTTAATAATTTAGAAGCTGATTTCAATCGTGTAGAGTCGCGCTTAAGGCGAGTAGAGTCTCAGTTAAATCAAATGGGTAAAACTCCATTACCCAGAATATCACTTACCCGACCGCAGTCAACTGATGCTGAACGTAACTTATCACCGCAAGAACAAAAGCTGAAGCGTTTGGCTACATTAGTGGTGGAATTGAAGCAACAAGTTAATGAATTAGAAAAAAAAGTTTCTCAAATAGAATCAATGTGATGGGAAAATTTGAATGTTAATTAAAATTAGCGGTAACAAGTTTATTTCTCTATCGCCAAAAACTTCCAACGTTCTCGCCGGGAATAAAACTCATTACCGCTATTTATCCCATTTTATGGGTGTAACTTGCTAGTTTTCGCTAATTCGCAGAAAAACTTAAAAAAGCAACTTCTAACCTTCGACAATTAATTTACCAACCATACCAGCACCACGGTGAGGCTCGCAATAGAAGGTGTATTCACCAGCAGGTGCGTCTGCGGGAATTGTGGTGGTTTGTTTTTGACCAGGACTCATCAGCAATTGCTTGTGAGACAGACTTTTTGCCAAATCAGCACTCTTAGCGGGGTTTAGCGCCTTATCAAACACAACGTTATGGGGAGGAACTTTGTTGTTAACCCACTCAATTGTGTCACCTGGTTTAACTGTCAATTTTTTAGGTTCAAAGGCCAGCAGTCCTTTGTCAGTACCCAGTTTTACCTGGAAGGTTTCAGCTGAAGCGCTGGGTGTGAAAACGACAAAGCTACTAACAACTAAAAGGACTGTCAACACCGATAAAGTCAAACGTCGCCAGCTTGCAGCAAACAATTTCATGGCTGTCTCCTAACTATAGTTTCTATTTCACCTTTACCATTTTAAATACAATCAACGCCAAAATATGACAATCTGTCGTAGATAAAATTTTTTTTTTATGATTTCGGCTAAATCATCAGTTTTTCTTGTGCAATGGACGATGATTACGAGGCTACATCACACCGAATAGTTCAGGGTTAAAATGTCATATTTTGAGAAGATGGGTTAAAAATGGTGAAATAGGGACATTTTATCGACTATCCCTACTATAAACACCACGGGAAACCTTTTTTCTACAAAGAGCTACGGTATACACCCCATTCCCAAATCAAGGTTTTGGGTAGGGTGTGCTGTCGCGTAGCACAACGCACCCTACAAAAGTTGTGTGTACTCAGTACCCAGGAATGAGTTATCTATCTAGAGTTTAGTAATAAATTTTACCACCACCCCACTTGTCGCCAACTATTTTTGGTTGGAGAAGAATATGACCAGCAGTCGCTACTAAGTCATCTTCTGTGAAAATTCTCATTTCTGTGAAAATATCTGCACTCTTGAGGCTGGGGTGTATTTCAGAAATTTCCATTTCACCATCATAGGTAGTAGGATTTTTCATGTAGTCCACCAATCCTTCAATATTATTGCGGTTTGGTGATGCTAGTGCCAGAGTTTCTGGTTCTAGTCCCACGTTTTGGTTAGTTTTGGTAACACCCCCAGCATGACACTGGGCGCAAGCAAATTGAAATAAGCGTTTACCTTCTTTTACTTGTTTAAGGCTGAGTACAACAGTATCACCTTGGTCATTTAACGGCACTGTTCTGATTGCTTCGTCCAGTTCTAATGCTGTCGCGCTACCGACAACTAACTGAAATGTCAGCAAAAGGGTAGCAACAACAACGCCAATTAGTCTTCTAAACATGATTCCCCTTAAAATTTTTGACGCTCAACATAGCTAATAAAGCGATGCCCAATCTCCATGTTGCTGTAGTTTGCTGCTATCTCTGCGCTCAGTCGGTTTGCAAAACCCATAATAGTGATTAACACAACAGATAGAGATTGAGTCACTGTAATACCAATATCACGTTCAGAGTGCAATTTGTCGCCCAAAATATGGTGATAGTTGAAGTGGGTATCAATGGCTAATACGTCAATATAGACTTAATATTATGTAATATTTGAATGAGACAATTCAACCTTTGCCTCCGGTGAATGTCGCACCTTGAATAAAGTAGCGGTTAAAAAAGGCATAAATGCCTAAAGCTGGCAAGGTAAATATCATGGAAGCAGCCATAATATAATTCCAATAGCTGATATATTGCCCTTTGAAGCTGTTCAAGCCCAAAGGTAGGGTAAACATTTCTGGGTCAAAGAGAATAACGATGGGGAGTAGAAAATTATTCCAACTACTCATGAAGACGAAAACAGCTTGGGCTGCGAGGGCGGGTTTGGCTAGAGGTAAGACGATATGCCGAAAAATTCCCAAGGTATTTAAACCATCTAATTGACCTGCTTCTTCTAATTCTTTAAGTGCTGTTTTTGCTATGGTTGGAAGTAGGGATTTTTGGTTCATTCCGCGTCAACCAGTAGGTGTTTTTTTGAACATTGAAAATTTTACGCCTGAAATCCTTACCTCATCTGGCTTTGAACCCTAAAGTCTGTTTCTTTTCAACTCAGCGCTGCTGGGTGGTTTTCTGTCCCTTAGTCTAAACTCCAGATATTGAGATCCGAAAATATTAATCATATTTTTATGTGGAAATACGAAATTGGAAAATTCAAAATATACCCAAAAAAAGTACATTCGGGGAAACTGCACTTTGTCAGCACTCCAGCCTGTTGCCGGAACCAACTAAAATTAGAAAACACCTAGCTTAGTTCTACTTCCTTTTGCAATTAGGAGTGCATTTGTGCCAAAATCTGCTAAATGTTTGCTGATTGGCTCAACCGAAACTTATAGTGGTAAATCTGCAACAGTTTTGGGTTTGTCTTATCAGCTACAGCAAAAAGGACTAGATATTGCCTACGCTAAACCGCTAGGCACTTGTTTTAGTGAATCTGGCGGAACCGTAGTTGAGGAAGATGTCCAGTTTATTGCCCATAGTCTGAGCTTGCCGACAAGCCGTGTTGCTGCCACAATGCTGGCTTTGGATGAGGTTAATGTCCAAAAACGCTTGCGCGGCGAAGACAAAACCGATTATCGGCAGCTCTTAAAACAGCAATATTTGCAAATTTCCCAAGGAGATTTAGTGTTGCTAGAGGGGCCTGGTGATTTGACACAAGGCAATCTGTTTGATTTATCTTTGTTACAAGTGGCTCAAGCATTAGATGCGGTTGTGCTATTGGTAGCTCGTTATAATTCGCTGCTTTCTGCTGAGACGTTATTGTCTGCTAAACAGCTTGTGGGCGATCGCTTGGTGGGAGTTGTGATTAATGATATCCCTACCGAACAATTAGAAATAGTTGACGCTCAATTATGTCCGTTTTTAGAAAAGCAAGGCATTCCCGTATTAGCAACATTGCCCAAAAGTGACTTGCTACGCAGTGTTAGTGTTGGTAAATTAGTAACCCAGTTAAATGCTGAGGTTCTCTGTCGTCACGATCGCCTGGATTTGATGGTGGAAAGTTTGGCAATTGGGGCGATGAATGTCAATTCGGCTGTGAAGTATTTCCGCAAACGCCGAAATATGGCAGTAGTCACCGGAGGCGATCGCGTGGAAATTCAACAAGCCGCCCTAGAAACGTCTACACAATGCCTGATTTTAACCGGACAACTACCACCACCCGCCTTTATTCTCACCCGTGCCGAAGAGCTAGAAATCCCCATTCTATCGGTTGATCTAGATACTCTCACTACTGTGGAAATTATTGAGCGGACTTTTGGTCAAGTCCGGGTACACGAACCGATTAAGGTTCAGTGCATTCGCCAGTTGATGACTAAGCATTTTGACATTGATCGCTTGTTATCTAAACTCGGCTTAACTCCCGCCGGGGCATTACCTTAAAAGCACCGGAGCACCGGAGCACCGGAGCAGGGGGAAAGACACAGACAGAGCTTGTACCCCTTCCCCTCTGCCTCTTCGGTTCACCGGGATATTGATAAACCCGCCCCTACTTCTTGAACTGGTGTGACGAAGCTATTCAGCTACTGAAGCAAACATCAGGAAAATGTAGCAATATGTAACTCAAGTTGGCTTTTCACTTACACTCTGTTTGGTAGAATAGCTGGGTTGTTTAATCTGATTACATCCCCTCTTTGAGCCAGTCAACAGACCTTACCAACCTCGATACATTAGCGCAGGAACTGGCGACCATTCAGCAAACGGGTTCTAAGCGAATCGCCTTGCTGGGTTCTCGCCATGTGCCAATTACGCATCAGAATCTCATTGAAATGATGACCTATGCCCTGGTTCTATCAGGGAATAGGGTGATTACCTCTGGGGCCACAGGTACAAATTCAGCTGCCATTAAGGGAGCAATGCGGGCAGATCCCAATTTATTGACGGTGATTTTACCCCAAAGTTTGTCACGCCAGCCCCATGAATCACGGCAACAACTAGAGCAGGTGATGCATCTGGTGGAAAATCCCAGTAATGATAATCTGTCTTTAGCTGAAGCTAGTTATATTTGTAATAAGGAGATTGTTTCTCGCTGTCAGCAACTGATTTGTTTTGCATTTCACGACAGTCGCACTCTGCTCCAAACTTGTGGAGATGCAGAAGAACAAAGAAAAGTGGTAACGCTTTTCTACTTTGACTAAAGTGCAGTAAGTCCTTGTCCAGGTAATGATAGATATAGGAAACTGCGAATTGGTAATAGGTAGTTGGGTTCGCCAAATTACCTGTTACCTATTAATCACAGTTAACTAACAACTACTATTGATTGGTTTAATCATGCTATCGCAACTGCCTGTGTCTGTTATTTTGTTGTATTCTATTGCTGCTGCTGCCGTTCTGATATATCTGCCGTTTTTATTGGTAGCTTATGCTCGTGTGCAGATTGGCTTTGAGGCGTTAGCTACTCCTCGCGCCAAGTTTGATAAATTGCCCCCCTATGCTCAAAGAGCCACCTGGGCGCATCAAAATTCCTTTGAAGCATTTATGTTGTTTGCCACCGCAGCATTGATGGCTTATGTTACTGGTGTTGATTCTTCTACAGCAACAGTAGCAGCGATCGCCTTTGTTGTGGCGCGTTTGCTATACTCAATTTTTTATATTTTGAATATACCTCTATTGCGATCGCTAATGTTTGCCATTGGCTCTCTTGGCTGTGCGACTCTAATCACCTTGAGCATTATCCAAGCTAGTTAATTGGGGAGTGGGGAGTTGGGAGTTGGGAGTTGGGAAAGAAAGTTTTTTTGACTTTTGACTTTTGACTTTTGACTTTTGACTTCCCCCCAGGGGTTCTCCAATCTAAAATCCAAAATCCAAAATCTAAAATCTAAAATTGTTTATGGCTTCCACTTTTTATATTTTGAATATACCTCTATTGCGATCGCTAATGTTTGCCATTGGCTCTCTTGGCTGTGCGACTCTAATCACCTTGAGCATTATCCAAGCTAGTTAATTGGGGAGTGGGGAGTTGGGAAAGAAAGTTTTTTTGAATTGTGACTTTTGACTTCCCCCCAGGGGTTCTCCAATCTAAAATCCAAAATCCAAAATCTAAAATCTAAAATTGTTTATGGCTTCCACATATTCCTTTGACATTGTAAGCGACTTTGACCGACAAGAATTAGTGAACACTATCGATCAAGTTGTGCGAGATATCAAAGGTCGCTACGACCTCAAAGATACTCAAACTACACTGGAGTTAAAAGAGGAAAGCATTAATGTCAGCACTGACAGCGAGTTTACCTTAGATTCTGTTCACACCATCCTCCGCGAAAAAGCCGCCAAGCGTAACCTTTCTCAGAAAATTTTTGAGTTTGGCAAAGTTGAATCAGCTAGCGGGAACCGTGTCCGTCAAGAAATCACCCTCAAAAAAGGTATCAGTCAGGAAATTGCGAAACAAATTTCCAAATTGATTCGGGACGAATTCAAAAAAGTCCAAGCCTCAATTCAAGGTGATGCTGTCCGGGTTTCTGCTAAAGCTAAGGATGATTTACAAGATGTGATGCAACGGGTAAAACAAGAAGATTTTCCTGTGGCTTTGCAATTCACTAATTACCGGTAAAAAATTTATAGGGTAGAAAAAATCTACCCTACACTACTGGGGTGACAAGCTTAAAATAGTGCATTATGTTTCTCTTGTGGAACAGGCAAGATGCCTGTTCTGGGGGGACTAGTAGCCCACCCCACAATATTTATGCTTATGCACAAAATTAGCCTTGTCAGTCCACTACTGCAATTAATTAAGGCTGTCCGCCAATGCTTTTTTGAAACGCTGGACGTTCAGACATCCGCTTGATATAGTTCAACACGCCTGGATAGTCGCTCAGGTCTAATTTGAGCATGATGGGGATGTAAGCCAGGATAGACCCCACAGCTACATCAGCAACAGTGAATTCTTCACCCAGTAAAAAAGATTGTCGCTCAAAAATCTCATTCAAGGGAGTTAACAAACGGGGCATTTCTCGCTCTCGATTTGCTTCTACAAAAATCCCTGTAGCCAGGGTAGAATTGCCAAATAAGACCCATTGAGAAAATATACCCCGCGCTTCTGGTGAAAGTGGGGTTTTGCCGTATTTATCGGCAAGATACAGTAAAATTGCCCCTGATTCCCAAAGGTGGAAGTCACCATCGACAATTGCTGGGACTTTAGCCATTGGGTTAATCTTCAGGTATTCAGGCTGCTTGTGTTCGCCCGCCTGCATATCCAACATCACAAATTCATAGCTAACGCCCAGTTCTTCCAGATACCACTGGACAATTGAGGCTCGACTACGAGCGCCGCCGTAAAGTTTCAGCATAATTATTTTAAATTAAAGAACTTTGTGAGTATGGGAATGCTGTTTCACATTATCTTCTTTATTCACAACTCTAGCAGCATTGAGTACCCGCTTACGCTCAGTGGAATATTTAAAATCAGTGTAAGTTGTACCCAGAGGAATTAGGGACTTGGCAATTTCACGACGTTTGTAGGTGCGAGCTGCTGCAAACGCCCGGAAGGCGAATTCTTCTCCAAACTGAGTCGAATCTGGAAAACCATCTGGTAACACAGGTGTATTACCGTCTAGGACAGATCCTAGAGTGGTTGCACAAGCTAGGTGATAGGAGGTGGGAATACCTTTTAACAAGGCTTCTAAAGCAGCAGAGGGAATTGGTTCTACAACTTCAACTTGATAAACTTCGCCGTCTTCTTTGATGAAGCAGGTTGATAGACCTATAACGATATAATCGTCAGCAGCTAAATCAGGCGCATCTTGATAGGAAATTGCTGTGGTCATAAAAAATTTTCTCAATACTTAAAAATTACGCAGTGCTACCCTCTTTTGTCGCCTACAGCACTTAGTTAGGCGACACACCTGCACTTCCCGCCGTTCATCATACGCCAAACAGCAAGCAGCTATGGAATTGGGGCTTCTCAGTAATCAGCTCAATGAAGGGCTTATTGGCATTCTACCAATTTGTGGCTCTCACTACTTGATTAGTCTTTAAGATTGATATTTATTATTTCTGGAATTCAACTTACGGGTGACGTATTAATTATTAGGTTTGAGCATTAATTGTTTAAGTAAGGTGATTCAACTTTTTGTATGTAGTAGCTGAAATTCAGCCTTGTACTGACATTAAAGTAATCATAGACACCTTATTAACTGACACAGGGGCGCAACTACCATCACGACGAAAACTGTAATTTGATTTCACAGAGCAAGTAGCTCAGGCAATACAATATGAATAGCCATTCATTTTTAGCTTCTGGTAACCAGCAAAATAATCAATATAATTTTGTCTCAAATAGCAATTTTTATGCTAACAAGCAGGAGAATAACGGTAGCGGTGGATCTGCTTTAGGGGACGACTACTTACGCTCTTGCGCTTTGAGTTCAGCTCGACAAGGAAATTATACTGAGGCGATCGCTTTACTAACCCAATTAATTGATCGTCGTCCCCAAAATTCCGTTAACTATAACAACCGGGGATTGATTTATTTTCAGAGTGGCGAAATGCCAAAAGCTTTGGGTGATTACAACACAGCACTGCAATTGAATCCCAATTTAGCTAGCGCTTATAACAATCGAGCCAATTACCATGCAGCCTGTGAGGAATTCGCCGCAGCACTGGCTGACTACGACAGGGCGATTGATTTGAATCCTAGTTATGTCCGGGCGCGGATTAACAGAGGGATTACTTTACGTGATTTGGCACAATACGAAGAAGCAATTGAGAATTTTGAGGTAACAATGCTTTTCGGTCAACTAGAAGGTCATATTTGGGCAGAACGGGGCAGGACTTATCATCTTTGGGGTGATTGGAATTGTGCGATCGCTGACTATCGTCGCGCCCTGACTCAACTACCCCAACTAGATCGCAAAAAGGATATCTCTGGTTACCGATTGCGTTTACAGATCCAAAATTGGTTAAACGAGCTGTTGTTTCCTGAAAATCTCGATTAGGAGATTTTGGTCAGCCAACCTACGGGCGTGTCAGTGCTTGACTTCCAGCTTAAGAATTCCCAAAAAATCTTTGGAACTTTTAATTGTGAATTGGACTATCGCTAATGACTATAGCCGATGGTACTGCATACAAACATCCGGTATGTATAGGCAATAACGCCCGTCAGGAAATTCGATTTTTCTATATAAATTCTTCATATTTTTCTTAGGGTAATAACTCTAATACTTTAACTTCCTGACCATCTTGATTCACGAAGACTACTGGAAGCTGATTAGGGTCAAATCTATAGGCTTGCTGTTGTCTAATGCTATGAGCTTGTTGGGGATCGAAATTACGGTTAAATTCCGTTTGCAAACTCTCGACCCGTTCTTCCATCAGCTTTACCTCTGTACGGACTTCTCGCAACCTTTCTTGTTGTGTCCAGTGATAAGGTACAAGTTGCACTAGAGCAGATACTGCTGCTGTGGATATTGCCAAATTAACCGCTATCTTTGCTGTGGTTTCCAAGGCCATAACCTGGTAGGAACGTTGACGAAGATGCCGTTTTGGGCGAGGAACAGCCCGGCGTTGTTGTGGCGGTTGTAGCGGTGGTCTAGACGGTTGACTCGCGTTCATTATGCTAAATAGAACCTTACTGATTGAATGGCAATATCATAGAATGCACACTGGTAATGATTACAGCTTGATTTAGCTGCCATATTACTTCATTTTTCCCAAATTGCTACACGTATATTCAAAGTTAAAAAATAACTCAATGTACGTAAGTAGCTAGTATTCAAAAACTTTTGGCATCCAGCCACTAGCACCCTGTTTGCCAGATTATTATTCTTTTAAAAGATTCTGTCAATTCCGAGTTGTGGTGATATTTATGAATAGCTTTCTGAACTTTTCCTCTGTGTGGGAAATTCAAACGTGTTCCATTGTACTCAAAAAATATTTTTAGTTGCCATTTTTTAGCCTGTTAATATCGGCTAGTTTTGGTTGAAAGTTATATAGCTACCTTGCTATTTATGCCAAATTTTCTCTGGGCAACACTGCAATTACCGCAAAGATTGAGTCTTTAATTATACTTAAATATGAGGCTAAGAATATGGCGGTGAATTGATTTGTTGATGCTTACCGCGCTGGATTTTTTTTATTGTAAATACAACAACCAGGACTAGCCTGATTGTTGTTTGAGAGTGGGGCGATTTTGAATATGCCCCACTTACCATGTCACAAGGTGGCGTTATTTATAAAGTTCTGTTGCTAAACGCCAAGCCAGAATTCCTGGAATCAGGGCTACAGCTAGAGCAATGTACACTTGAGTGTCTGAGATAGGCATGGTCGGAACCCTCCTGAGCTTCAAATCAAATTGAACAGTTCGTTTACTACTTTTCACTGTTTTGCCAAGAATGTGGAATATCTTGTTACAAGATGCAACATAAGCAGTGATTAACCAGTAGCCATTCGTGATTTTTCAGCAAAAAAAATTTATAAAACTATGGGTTTTTATTTGGGGATCGATTTCGGTACTTCTGGCCTTAGGGGTGTGGTGATTAATCATGAAGCTTGCACCCAGGCAGAAATTAAGTATGCTTGGGCAGATGAGGCGGTTTCTGACTTAGCAACTGCTTGGGAGACGGCTTTATTTAGACTCCTGGCACAAATACCTGAGAATTTGCGCCGAGAAGTCAAGGCGATCGCTATTAATGGTACTTCATCCACAGTCTTGCTAACTGATGCTGCTGGTAAGCCTGTAGATACACCTTTACTGTACAACGATGCACGGGGATCAGTGGTGTTGGAGCAGTTGCGAAATATTGCACCACCGCATCACAATGTATTAAGTGCTACTTCCAGCCTAGCCAAATTATTATGGATGATGCAACAACCTAGTTTTAGTCAGGCGAAATATTTTCTGCATCAAGCTGATTGGTTAGGATTTCTGCTACATGGCTATTTGGGAATTAGCGATTATCACAACGCCTTAAAGCTCGGCTATGACGTAGAGCAGTTAAAATATCCAGCATGGCTAGAGAAACTGCAATTACCGATTCAGCTACCAAAAGTGTTAACTCCCGGTACTCCCATAGCCAAATTACGCCCGGAAATTGCCACTCAGTTTAATTTTCCTGGTGACTGTTTGGTGTGTGCTGGGACAACTGATAGTATTGCGGCTTTTTTGGCTAGTGGGGCTAAATCGCCGGGGGAAGCTGTGACTTCTTTGGGTTCGACGCTGGTAGTTAAATTATTGAGTCGGACGCGTGTGGAGGATTCACGATACGGTATTTACAGCCATCGTTTGGGTAATTTATGGCTGACTGGGGGGGCTTCTAATACTGGGGGGGCTGTGCTAAAACATTTTTTTAGTGCGGCTGAGTTGGAAAGGTTTAGTAGTCAGATTGATGTGACTACAGCCAGTGGGTTAGATTATTATCCGTTGTTGCAGGCAGGCGATCGCTTTCCGATTAATGATCCCGATTTATTACCACGATTATCACCACGTCCTGATGATCCTGTGGCATTTTTGCATGGGTTGTTGGAAGGTATGGCTAAAATTGAGGGGCGTGGCTATGGTTTATTGCAGGAAATGGGGGCGGATAGGTTAATTCGTGTTTATACTGCTGGTGGTGGGGCGGGGAATAGTGCTTGGTGTGCTATTCGGGAAGGGGTTTTAGGGGTGTCTGTGGTTTCGTCGGTGCATACTGAGGCTGCTTTTGGTTCGGCGCTTTTGGCTTTGCGGGGGTTGGGTTTTTTTTAACGAACCGCAAAGGACGCAAAGTACACGAAGGAAGAAGGAAGAAGGAAGATTAAGAGGTGAGAATAATGCGTTTGATGCCGTCTTTGAGGAGAGGGACGTTAAAGTTGATCAGGAGGGCGAGGGGGTGTTTAGTCATTTTTAGGTAGGATAGGACTTGGGCTTCGTGTATTGGGGCTAGGTTTTGGACGGCTTTCAATTCAATAATTAGCGAGTTTCCTACTAGAAAATCTAATTTCCCCTCACCGACTGGACGACCTTTGTAGTGTACTTTGACTGGATACTCAGACTGGTGAGGTATCTCGCGCATCAGAAATTCTTCTCTCAACGCCCTGTGATATACCTCCTCCAAAAACCCAGAACCTAAAATCCTATGTACCTCAATCGCCGCCCCAATCACTTCATAAGCCAGATTTTCTAGCTGACCACTTGGCTGTCTCATCTCTACTTTCCTCCTCTTCCTTTGTGTACTTTGCGCCCTTTGCGGTTCGTTTCCATCAAACCCTATGGCAAAATTTACTAAAGTCCTTCCAGAATTAGTATTCCCAGCATGACCGCAAACATTACCAACCTCCCCAGCCTTTACGACGCATTCACCACCGAAGCCAAATGGCAAAAATTTTGGCAAGAAAACCAAGTCTACAAAGCTGACCCCAACCACCCCGGTGAACCTTACTGCATCGTCATTCCCCCTCCCAACGTCACCGGCAGTTTACACATGGGTCACGCCTTTGAAAGCGCCTTAATTGATACCCTCATCCGCTACCACCGCATGAAAGGGCGCAATACCCTATGGGTTCCCGGAACCGACCACGCCAGCATCGCCGTTCACACGATGTTGGAAAAGCAACTCAAAAAAGAGGGTAAAACTCGCTACGAACTGGGACGCGAACAATTCTTAGAACGGGCTTGGCAATGGAAAGCCGATTCTGAAGGTACAATTGTGAATCAGTTAAAACGCCTCGGTGTCTCCGTTGACTGGACACGGGAACGCTTTACTTTAGATGCAGGTTTATCGCAAGCTGTTCTGGAAGCTTTTGTTAGTCTCTACGAATCAGGATTAATTTATCGTGGAGAATACTTAGTCAATTGGTGTCCAGCTTCTCAGTCGGCGGTGTCTGATGTGGAAGTGGATAATCAAGAGGTTGATGGAAATCTTTGGCATTTCCGCTATCCCCTCAGTGATAATTCTGGGTTTGTAGAAGTGGCGACGACTCGACCAGAAACTATGCTTGGTGATACAGGTGTGGCGGTTAATCCCAATGATGACAGATATAAACACTTGATTGGCAAAACCTTAACTCTGCCCATTATGAATCGGGAAATTCCGATTATTGGTGATGAGTTTGTTGACCCGAAATTTGGGACTGGTTGTGTAAAGGTGACTCCAGCCCATGATCCCAATGACTTTGAAATGGGTAAGCGTCACAATCTGCCGTCAATCAATATCATGAATAAGGACGGGACTCTCAATGATAACGCTGGGGAGTTCCAAGGACAAGACCGCTTTGTGGCTAGAAAAAATGTGGTTTCTCGCTTAGAAGCCGATGGTGTGCTGGTGAAGGTGGAGGATTATAAGCATACTGTTCCTTATAGCGATCGCGGTAAAGTCCCAGTTGAACCATTATTATCTACTCAGTGGTTTGTCAAAATTCGCCCAATGGCTGATAAAGCCTTAAAATTTCTCGACAATCAAAATACGCCGGAGTTTGTCCCCCAACGCTGGACTAAGGTTTATCGTGATTGGTTAGTCAAGTTGAAAGATTGGTGTATTTCTCGTCAACTATGGTGGGGTCATCAAATTCCGGCTTGGTATGCTGTCAGTGAAACCGATGGTCAAATTACCGATACCACACCCTTTGTCGTTGCTAAATCAGCAGATGAGGCTTGGGAAAAAGCTAAATCACAATTTGGGGCAGATGTCAAGTTAGAACAAGACCCAGATGTATTGGATACTTGGTTCTCTTCTGGACTTTGGCCATTTTCCACTTTGGGCTGGCCTGAACAAACTCCAGATTTAGAGACTTATTATCCTAACAGTACTTTGGTAACTGGCTTTGATATTATCTTTTTCTGGGTTGCCAGAATGACGATGATGGGGGGACACTTTACTGGGAAAATGCCATTTAATGATGTTTACATCCACGGGTTAGTGTTGGATGAAAACGGTCAGAAAATGTCGAAGACTAAAGGTAATGGTATTGACCCACTATTATTAATTGACAAATATGGCACTGATGCCCTGCGCTATACCTTAATTAAAGAAGTTGCGGGTGCGGGTCAAAATATTCGCTTGGAATATGACCGTAAAAAGGATGAGTCTGCATCAGTAGAAGCTTCGCGCAACTTTGCTAATAAGTTGTGGAATGCCGCCCGGTTTGTGATGATGAATTTGGATGGACAAACCCCAGCACAACTGGGTGAACCAATTCCTACAGAATTAAGCGACACTTGGATTCTTTCCCGTTATCATCAAGTTATCAACCAAACAAGTAATTACATTGATAACTACGGTTTAGGTGAAGCTGCAAAAGGTCTGTATGAATTTATCTGGGGTGATTTTTGTGATTGGTATATTGAATTAGTCAAATCCCGGTTACAAAAAGATGCAGACCCCGCATCCCGCAAGGTAGCACAACAAATTCTGGGTTATGTACTGGAAGGGATTTTAAAATTACTCCATCCTTTAATGCCTCATATTACTGAGGAAATTTGGCAAACTCTCACCCAACAACCAGCCGATTCTTTAGAAACTTTAGCTTTACAAGCCTATCCTGAAGCCGATAATAACCTAATTAATCCAGAGTTGGAAGCGCAGTTTGAATTACTAATTGGCACAATTCGCACAATTCGCAATTTACGCGCCGAGGCGGATATTAAGCCAGGGGCGAAAATCACCGCTAATTTACAAACTGGTAATCCCCAAGAACAGCAAATTCTCACTGCTGGACAGGATTATATTCAAGATTTGGCCAAGGTGGAGAATTTAACGATTGCTGGTGTTCCAGAAGCGCCTGAAACAGAGGCAAAAAGCCCTAGAGGTGCTGAGAAAAAACCTCAGAACGGTTTGAAGGCAATTGGCTTAATTATCGCGGCGGTGGTCTTTGTGAGGGTAGGTTGGGCTACGGGAAATACGATTGATCAAATTCCCTTGATTGGCACATTCTTTGAAATAGTTGGTTTGGGTGTTACATCTTGGTTTGTTGTGGAAGTTCTACTCAAACAGCAGACTAGACAAGAGTTTTGGGCTAAGTTTTTCCCCCCAACGCCTCAGAAAGAAATATCACAGACACAATTAGAACAGCCACAAGCACCAGAAAATGCTATATCTGGTGTTGTGGGGACTGTACAAGTGGTAATTCCTCTGAGTGGTGATGTAGTAGATATTGCTACCTTGCAGGCCAAACTGGAAAAAACCCTCAACAAAGTTGAAGCAGAGGCTCAGTCTTTGAGTGCAAGGTTAAGTAATCCTAAGTTTGTGGATAAAGCCCCGGCTGATGTGGTAAAAGGAGCGAGAGAATCTTTAGCAGAAGCTGAGAAACAAGCCGAAATTTTGCGCGATCGCTTGCGTAGTTTAGTATAGGTGCAATAGGTAACAGTTGATCTAAATCTTGTGGGGTGGGCAAAGATGCCCGCCCTTGTCTAAACTTAAAAAATATTTTGGCAATTCAAATCTGAAGCTAAAGCCATGCTATATCTAGCTCAAGTCAATAAAAATGAATTTTCAGATAAGTATCAGTTACGGTTGTTAGCACGTCAGGAAAGTCAAAACCTTTGGGTAGTTATCCCAGAAGAAAGTTTTATTTTATTAGAAAAAGTCACTAACATAAGTGACAACCTGCTGGTTTTAGTGCAGCTTTCCCCGACAGGTGAAATTGAAAGTTTAGCAGATGCTAGCAAATGGGTAGTGCATTTAGTGCAAACTTACCTCAGCAGTGGTATAACACCAGAACAGTTGCAACAAGAAGCAGAACGCGCCGAAAGTTGGCGACAGTCTCTAACTTTACAAAATCAAGACTTAGCACGTCGTTCTCTAGAGTTAGAAGCCCGTCGGGAACAAATTCAAGCTTTAGAAGAAAGTCTCAAACGTGACCGAAATCGTCACAATAGAGAATGAGATTAACTCTTAGCTCAATTTTATCCATTTTGGCTGAAATCAAGCAGCGTCAACGATATATAATGAAAGTAAAAATACCACAATAGTAGCGAAAAGTTTCAGTGAGTAACTTTAATCCGCAGTCACAACCACATAAGGTAGACCCTGATTCTAACTCTGTGCAGAGTTATATGAATATCTTGCAAGGGGTTATTGCGCGGATGGCAAATAATAGCGCCAACTGCAAAACTTGGTGTATTTCTCTGGTTTCGGCAACTTTAGTAGTATTAGCAGATAAGAATAAGCCTACTTATGCTTGGATATCTCTCATCCCCATTCTGCTGTTCTTTTTACTAGATTCATATTATTTGGGTCAAGAACGCAGCTTTCGGGATATATATAATAAATTTGTCAACGATTTACATTCAGATAAACTGACAATTGATCGGCTTTTTGATCTGAAGCCACCAAAAGGGATGAATGTTGTCAATTTATTATTTACCTCTAGTCTTTCTTTTTCTGTTTACCCGTTTTATTTAACATTATTAATCACCGTCATTATTGCCAGATATTTCATTTTATAATCGAGATACTTAGATCCCCGACTTCTTGAAGAAGTCGGGGATCTGATTTTTTATTCATTTCTCGATGATCATCAAAATTCAAATATATTTTTATTTTTACGAAGTAATTAAAAACTTATAAATTTTAATATTTTAGCCGGATCTCTATTTATAGCTATATAGAACAATGCTATGCTACGTATAGAACAAAACGCTGAAAAAATGCACATTTGTATTTGAATTGGCTAAAATTATGAAATAATTCACAGTGAGGCTATATTAATGACGGATTTGCGGTTTCGAGTAGGACTTTCGTTTGCTGGAGAATCTAGAGATTTTGTAGGACAGGTTGCTAACGAATTAGCAATGGAATGGGGTAGACAGAAAATTTTTTATGACAATTTTCATGAAGCCGAACTTGCCATACTTAATCTAGATAAACATTTACAAAATATTTATCATAAGCAATGTGATTTAGTTGTTATTTTTATTGGTAAAGATTATGAACAAAAAGATTGGTGTCGTTTAGAATGGCGCGCTATACGTGACTTAATAAAAACCAAAAATCAGGAATCACCTTTAGCAATTATGCCAATTCGCATAGATAGTGGTGATGTATCTGGTCTATTTTCAATTGACGGTTATATTGATATCAGAG
The DNA here is from genome assembly GCF_000340565.2 of Nodularia spumigena CCY9414. Lineage (NCBI taxonomy): Bacteria > Bacillati > Cyanobacteriota > Cyanophyceae > Nostocales > Nodulariaceae > Nodularia > Nodularia spumigena. The sequence goes on along the minus strand of NZ_CP007203.1, from coordinate 475,913 downwards.
ATCGAAAACCTCATGAAATTGCTTCTTTGATTAATCAGCGATTGGCTTCATTAGGATATTCCCATTCTTCATTCACTACGCCACCTCCTTCACCTCCTCCACAAGATATACCTGATTCTCAGCCACTATTACAAAAATTCGAGTTTAAATTTGCTAAACTAACATCAAAACAATTTTTAGGTGTCAATAAAATTCAGCGTAATGATTATTTAGGAGAAGCTGAAGGCTTTACAGAAGATTTAGGTCAGGGTATAAACCTAGAAATGGTAAAGATTCCTGGTGGAATTTTTACGATGGGTGCTTCCAAAAAAGAGGAACGAAGTAGCGATGATGAACGTCCCGAACACCAAGTAACAGTTCCATCCTTTTATATGGGAAGATTCCTCGTTACTCAACCACAATGGGTAATAGTAGCTGCATCTTTTCCACAAATTAATAGAAAACTAGAGACTCGACCATCTCATTTTAAAGGAGATGACAATCTTCCTGTAGAGAGTATTTCGTGGTATGATGCAGTTGAGTTTTGCAAAAGACTGTCTCAAAAAACAGGTCGTGATTATCGACTACCCAGTGAGGCAGAATGGGAATATGCTTGTCGTGCCGGCACCTATACACCTTTTCATTTTGGTGATATAATTACAAGTGAAGTGGCTAACTATGATGGTAACTCCACTTATGGTAATAGCCTGAAAGGACAGTATCGGCAAAAAACAACGCCTGTAGGCAGCTTTCCTCCTAATGCCTTTGGCTTGTATGATATGCACGGAAACCTGTGGGAATGGTGTTTAGATACCTGGCACAGTAACTATAAAGTTGCGCCAAGGGATGGTAGTGCTTGGATTGATAATGATAATCAAAAGCTGCTGCGCGGTGGTTCCTGGTACTACTTTCCGAGGCATTGCCGTTCTGCGTTTCGTAACTACGTCGACCCGGACAATAGGAACATCCTCATCGGTTTTCGGGTTGTAGTTTCCGCCGCGAGGACTCTTTAGCCCTTTGCACTCTAGCCCTCTGCTCTTTGCTCTTTGCTCTTGTTCCTCTTTGCCCTTTCCTAGCGTAGTGAAACGGAGCGATCAATTTTTTTTGCAAAAATACACGCCTACAATTTAAGATAGCATATAAAATCTATTTTGTAAACCAAACAGCGAAATTCCTCAAATTTAAATGGAAGAATTACCAATTATCCAAAAAACCTACGACCTGATTAAATGGTACATCCCAATTCTGACTCGGTTGCCCAGAATTCATAAATTTACCTTGGGTGACAGAATGACCAATCAATTATATGATTTGCTAGAGGGCTTATTAACCGCTCGCGATCGCCAAGAAAAGCTTAGTGTGTTAGAACCCCTCAAAAGTATTATAGATATTTTAAAATATCAAACTAGGATATTATTTGCAGGACTTACGCAAAATTATGGAAAAACGAACCACGTTCGCGAAGCGTCTCCCCTTCTCCCTTTGGGAGAAGTTAAGAAGGTTTCAGAGAGTTCTTGCGTAAGTCCTAATTTGATTTTAATTTAATTCTCCCCTCTCCTTGATAAGGCTATCGTGTACACACAAGTATTCTCAAGTTACTTCATAACTGTTTGATCCCCCCTAACCCCCCTTAAGAAGKGGGGAAATTTTTCTTAAAGTCCCCCTTTTTAAGGGGGATTTAGGGGGATCAGATCACTTGTGTGTACACCGTAGTTCCTTGATAAGGAGAGGGGTTGGGGGTGAGGTTCTACACTCTTGCGGGTAAAGATGCTCTTGCAGGTTTGTTTAACGCATCACCTTTGCTGTTGTTGACTTCTTCCGCAGCTAATAACTCGCGAATTAACCGGGCGATGGCTTTTTGCGTCAAGCGATTGGTAATTTGTTGACCCAAACGCTGGACACCTGGATTTACTAACAATTGAGCGAGTTGGGGCGCAAGTTGTAGTGGGTCAAAACCACGGGTGGCTTGGAGAATATTTAAAATATTTTTAATATGCTCTAAGGTTTGTTGTTGTTCAACTGTCGCTCCTGGGGTTTCGTTAACTGCTGTCAAACCTACTCGTTCTCGTAGTACATAAGTGAAATTGTGTAGAATATTTTTGCCTACAGCATTGATTCCATTCAGAAATTCATCTACCAGCCTGTCGCGAATAAATGAACCGCGTTCAGAAGAAAGAAATTCTACGCCCTGGTCTAAAACTAGATTGAAGTCGTAATCTTGATTTTTCTTCGCGTTACGTAGCAAGTTTTCTAAACGATTCCACCGGAATTTTTCATCTTTAAACAGCAAGTTTTGCAGAGATGTTCTTAATTGCGGTGCTTGGTCGGTTAACAGGCGTTTCGCAACATAAGGATATGCTTCGCTGAGAACTTTAAATTCGGGGTCTATATATATCGCGATACCTTCCAATGTTACCAGGGAGCGAATAATTAAGGCGTAGTAGGGCGGTACACGGAAAGGATACTCATACATCAAAGCTGAGAGTTCATCTGTGATGCTTTTGATGTTTAAGTCAGCAACACTGGCTCCTTGAGCATCAGCGAACACTCTCGCAAATGCGGGAATAATTGGTGTTAAGTCTGTTTCTGGGGATAAAAAATCTAACTTTACGTAGTCGTTGGCTAAACCTTCAAAGTCACGGTTAACAACGTGAACGATCGCCTCAATTAAACCATATCTTTGGGGCGGCTGCACCTCACTCATCATCCCAAAGTCGAGATAAGCTAATTTCCCCTCTGGTGTAGCTAACAAATTACCTGGGTGGGGGTCAGCGTGGAAAAATCCGTGTTCTAGTAGCTGGCGCAGAGAACATTGTACACCCACTTCAATCAAATAACGAGCATCGATCCCTTGGGCGTTAATTTCGGCTGTTTGGGTTAATTTTGTGCCGTTTATCCACTCCATCGTCAAGACGCGACGATTGGTGTATTCCCAGTAAATTTTGGGTACGTAAATGTCTTCTATATGTCCATATAACTCAAAGAAGCGTTCGGCATTTTCTCCTTCATGAATATAATCCATCTCTTCAAAGATGCGATCGCCTAATTCATCGAGAATACCAACTAAATCACTACGAATTCTTTTAACTCGGTTTTTTACCCAAGCCGCCAGTTGGCGCAAAATAAACAAATCAATGGCAATTCTTTCTCTTAAATCAGGGCGTTGAACTTTAATGGCGACTTCTTCACCAGTTTTCAGTTTACCCTTATAAACTTGCCCCAAAGAAGCTGCGGCAATTGGATGACGCGAGATTTGGGCGTAAATCTCCTGGGGTGTTGCGCCTAATTCTTCTTCAATAAATTGGTATGCAATTTCGTTAGCAAACGGCGGTAATTGGTCTTGTAACCTGGTTAATTCTTCCAGGTATACCGGAGGAACCAAATCCGGTCTAGTGGATAAAGCCTGTCCAATTTTAATGTAAGCAGGTCCCAATTTCGTCAGTAATTCTCGCAACTGAACGGCTCGGCGGCGTTCTTTTTTCACGACTATTCCCCGGCGGCTGTCCCACCACAACCCAAAAACAAAGGAAATAGTCGGCCCCAACACTGCAAAAATCCGTTGTAAAACTTTCAGGGGGCGTTTGCGATAATATGCTCCTATCTCTTGGGGATCGTAAAGTATGGCATCGGTTTCTAAATTTTGGTTTATGCGTTTTGGTGAACGAACAACCAAAGTTGATGCGCCATTTTCTGTTACTACTTCAGTCACTTGTGGTTCGTCCTCGGTTTGTCGGGAAGTCGGGGGAAATGTCTTAACAATCATGAACTCAGCCATCGGTCGGATTAAGCTTGTAAATTATTGTAACAATAAGTTTACAAACAAGCATCTCTCCAAAATGGATAAAATTGTGGGGTAAGCTCTGTGCATCCCCCAGAACAGGCAAGATGCCTGTTCCACAAGAACATCATCATGCACTATTTTAGCTGTGTCAGTCCAGTGGGTTTTGTTCACTGCCGGCAATGGAAACCAAGTGTAGATTTTCCATTGCAAAGCGTTGTATCATAAAAATATACACAAAATGCACCAAAGACAGGTAACGAAAAGATAGTGCTGAGTATTGTGTAACTTAAAAGTCTCGGCATCTGCCCTCACGGAGAATTTGGCTTGATGTTGCTTTACCTGCGAATCCAAAATTTTGCCCTAATTGACCAACTGGAACTGGAATTTGGCGCTGGACTTAATGTGCTGACAGGTGAAACCGGCGCGGGAAAATCGATTATCTTAGATGCGATTGATGCGGCTTTGGGCGGTAAAGTCTCTAGTCGAGTGATTCGCACTGGTACGAATCGCTCAATGGTAGAAGCTACTTTTACATCGAATCCGGCCTTAACTGCTTGGTTGATTGAACAAGAAATCGATTTGATTGAAGATAACTGTGTCATAGTTAGCCGAGAAATTACCGCCACTGCTAGTAATATCCGCAGTCGGTCACGGGTGAATGGGGTGTTGGTAAATCGGCAAATTATGGGAGGTTTGCGCGATCGCCTGGTGGAAATTACCGCCCAAGGTCAAACTGTACAGGTGGGACAATCTGCCCAAGTCCGGGAATGGTTAGATGTGTATGGTGGTGACTCGTTACTACAACAGCGTCAAATTATCGCCACGGCTTTTACTGCTTACCAAAAAGCCCATCTGGTATTAGAAAAACGCCGGACATCAGAACGGGAACGTCTCCAGCAACTCGATTTACTTACCTATCAAATACAAGAATTGGGAGCTGCGAACCTCGATGATCCCCAGGAATGGGAACAATTGGTGCAGGAACGAGAACGGCTCAATCATGTCGTGGAACTGCAACATATGAGTTACAAGGTGTATCAGTCCTTGTATCAAAACGATAATGAAACCCCAGCCGCCGCAGATTTATTGGGGGACAGTGAAGCGACATTAATTGACATGGTAGAGTATGATTTCCAACTGCAACCTTTGTTAGATTTGGTGAGGGATGCTCAAACTGTGATGATTGAGGTGGGAAGACAAATTAATGCTTATGGAAGTAGTTTAGAAGCTGATCCCCAACGATTGGAAGAAGTAGAAGAGCGGATTCAAGAGTTAAAACAAATGTGTCGCAAGTATGGACCGACTTTGACAGAAGCGATCGCATATTACCAACGCATTCAAGGGGAATTGGCAGAACTCAATGATAGCGAACAATCGATTGAAAGTTTAGAACAACAGGAAGCTGCCTGTTTTATCCAGCTTACCCAAGCTTGTGCAAAGTTAACAAAATTGCGTCGTCAAACCGCCGCACATTTAGAATCTCAATTGCTGTGTGAACTTAAACCTTTAGCGATGGAAAAGGTGAAATTTCAGGTGGAGATAGCGCCGATTTCCCCCACAGCCGCAGGTGCAGATAAAATTACCTTTATGTTTAGCCCGAACCCTGGGGAACCTCTGCAACCTTTAATTGCGATCGCCTCTGGTGGTGAAATGAGTCGGTTTTTATTAGCACTAAAAGCGTGTTTTTGTCAAGTAGATGCCGCCGAAACAATGGTATTTGATGAAATTGATGTGGGAGTTTCTGGGAGAGTTGCTCAGGCGATCGCCGAAAAATTACATCAGCTCAGTCAAAATAACCAAGTATTATGCGTCACCCATCAGCCTTTAGTTGCAGCGATGGCTGATCGACATTTCCGTGTAGATAAACAAACAATTACCCAAAGTAATAATACAGAGCAGCGTACTGTGGTGCGAGTCACTAATTTAGAAAATCTCAGCCATCGCCGAGAAGAACTAGCGCAGTTAGCCGGGGGTAAATCTGCCACAGATGCGATCGCCTTTGCCGAGTCCTTATTATTACAAGCCGCCAATCATCGTCGCCAAGAAATAAATTAGCTCCAACTCCCCCCTCTCCTTAATAAGGCTAAGGCTACCGTGTACACAAAAATGATTACAGCGATTTTCGGGTAAATGAACCACATTTTTTTGTTTCACGCAGAGGCGCAGAGGCGCAGAGAGGAATCAAGAGTGTTGTCTAAATAGATGAAAACTGCTGTAAATTACTCAAAATCATTTTTTGTAGGGTGTGTTGTCGCGTAGCGCAACGCACCATCCTAGATTTTCGGTGCGTTAGGACTAACATCTGCTATGCTTTCTCTCCCCTCCTCGCTTGCACCGGAGGGGCTGGGGGTGAGGTTCTATACCACAGGTAAAGCCACATTCTGCAAAATAGTCATTGGCCCTTGTTCTTTGATAATCTGCATTTGTTGCTCATTCCGCACTAGCAACCCACCCGCAAATCCCAAGGAGTTGACAGATATAGAATCAAAATGCTCGTGCGATCGCGGTACAATTAACATCCATTCTCGTGTAGCTAAAAGATTGTACGCCCCAGATTGTCTATTGTCGTCTACAGCCTCTAAACCCACAGCACTCAATAAGCTCTGATATAGCTCCAGCGTTGCTGCTGCGGCTTCTAAGGGTGAATTACTCCAATTTGGGTCTAATTTCGCTAAAGCATGAATAAAGGGCAATTCCGGTACAGTTGTCACAGAATCTGTAAATTGTGCTGATTTCAGTAGCGGTTCTATCGGTATTTGCACCCCTGACGGTGTTAGTGGTAAGGGTACTATTTGCAGATGTTTATGTGGCTGACTTGCTCCAGCAATTTTACCACCATTGTAGAACGCCAAACCCTCAAACTCAGCTAGACACGCCCACATAGCTGCAAAATCTTCTAAGTTGAGTAATTTTTCCTGTTCTTCAAAGGCGCGGGTAATAATTAGCAGGTGATAGTCAACAACGTTGAATTTGTTTAATATACAAACATGAGTCTGGGAAATATCGGCGACGAATAAATCTTGCTCATAGGGAAGAAAGGGATTAGTTTTTTTCTCTTGCCGTTTGGCTGTGTCTTTGCGGGCAAGATTAGATAAAATTCTGACTAGAAATTTGCTCCCATTCTGCTCGACAAATTCAAAATCTGTTGGTATTGACAGCAAAGCTCCACATTTTAAGGCATTTTCAGTCTGCTCTTTGATACTTTTCCACAACGTTCCGGGTTTTAGTAAGATTTTTCCCTGTGCCATTTCTTTTTTTTGGGCATTGTGAAATATTTTATCAGTTTTGAGGAATTTAATTATTTATATATCAATACGGTTCAGTTAAGGGCAGCACTGACACAAAATTAAGAAGAAACGAACCACGTTGGCGCTAGTCTCTCCCTTTGGGAGAAGGTACGAAGGACACAAAGGAAAGAAGGTTTTAAAGAGTTTTTGCATAAGTTATCACAGGTTTTTTGATCTAACTGAACTGTATTTATTTATATATAGCGCTTCCGCCGTTTGTAGGTACTAATAAAGAATGATTTAATCACAGATGTAGACGCGTTAGCGTCTTGCCGTAGGCTACACAGATAATATCATACCTAGTAGTTGAGGAAACGCTATATTTGTTTTTAAGTTAGATGGTTCTATGTTTTTTTAATTCCATTTTGTTAAGTTTTTAGAAGAACATAATTTCACCTAATTCAACGAACATTTCTTCAAACATATCATCCTCTGTGTCTTGGTGCATATGGCGCAGGTTTACTGGACCACAGAGGAATTCTTTGATAGTGATTTTCTGCTCTCGGAATTCTTTGACAAAATCGCGGATGGCGGCGATTGTTTGAATTTCTGCTTCTACTTGTTCCGCCATACTTCCAATTGCATCTATTCCTTCTCTCGCGGCTTTTCGACAGTCCGAAACCATCGCGCCTTCTGGGGTTCTTTTGACTGAGCGAAGTTCCTCTTTTAATGTCTCATATTGATTTTTGAGGATTTCATTTTGCTGTGTTATCCTCGTACATTGGCGCGTTAAATCGTCTTCACTACTAATATCAATATTTGTGCCTATTTGATGTTGCTGTTCAATTTCCAATAGTCGAGCTAAGTCACCTTCTTGGTAGGCTTTATTAATTTCTTTCATGATTTCGGTATGACGCATTTGAGTTTCGCTATCTTTTACCTTGTCTGGGTGAAATATTTCTGCTAAGCTTAAAAATGTTTGCCGAATTTTTCTGGCTGCATCCGATTTTTTACTAGAAGAAAAGTCTAGATCCTCTGGCGTTTGTTGATATTGATGATTTTCTTCTGTATGCGTTCCTGAAAAATCATCTTCTGGGTCTTTAGTTTCAAATAATTCGTCTAGTTCTGTGTCTTCATCTTCTGAAAAATTTTGGGGTTTGGGACTGATAATTCTCGCTATTTGCAGTTGATAGTAAATTGCTTCAATATCTTTTTTGCTCTGCTTACCCAATTTTCTCCGAGTCAAAATTTCATCAAACAAAGTATGAATTTCTCGGTCGATATCTACGAGTTTTTGGAACTGGGGATGACATCTTTGAAATATATCTGCGGCTACAGAACGCATCTGTTCCACAAAATTTTGCAGTTCTGTGCGTTTTCTCTTAATTTGTTTCAATAACCACTGGTGTTCTTTACCTAAAGTCTCTAGACGGATATGGATAGATGAAAGCGCCAGTGATTTTGTCGTTGGGGACTGGGATGAAGATGTTGATTTTTTTGGCATAAGAGCGGCCAGTCTGAATAAGTTTACACCTTATTAAGATCCTACCGCCAAAACATTCAGTTAACTAAGTTAATCCAGGCGATCGCACTGGTAACAATTGCGAGAAACTGAAAGCAGATCATTCAGAATGGAGAACCTCATGACCTGGACTAAAGTTCTTGCGGCTGATGCGCTAGCATCAGAGGGGAGACAAGTGGTAAAAGTTGGTACAAGGAAAATTTTGCTTGTGAACCACGAGAGTCAGGTTTATGCTGTGGATAATACCTGCCCTCATTTAAAAATGCCGATGAAAAATGGTAAAATTACTGAAGGTGGGGCAATTGTTTGTCCTATTCATCGCAGTGCTTTTGACCTCCGTACTGGTGAGGTTCAGGACTGGTGTCCCTGGCCACCTGTTGTCGGTACAATTCTATCTAAGATTTCACAGTCAAAGACACTATCGGTTTTCCCTGTGCGTGTGGAAGAAGGTAGTATTTGGATTGACTTAGAGGAATAGTCACATTGCAAGCGATCGCTTTTCTTAGTCTAACCCAAATCGCGGGCGATCGCTTGCGCCCATATTTTCCCCGCCCCACATTTTGCCAAAATAACCCGAACATTGCTCAGAAACTACCGAGAAAAGCCCTGAGTCAATTAATCGCATCAAATCGGGTTGCTATAGTGAAAATACAAAGTTATCAGGGGAAAATTAAATTATGCTCGAAAATCGAGACTATACACTAATTATCGACAAAAGCGGTAGCATGGCTACCCCAGATCAAAAAGGTGGTAGAACTAGATGGGTATCAGCACAAGAATCCACTTTAGCCTTAGCGAGTAAGTGCGAGCAATTTGATCCAGATGGCATCACTATATATTTATTTTCCGGTAGATTCAAGCGCTATGATAATGTGACAGCCGCTAAGGTAACACAAATCTTTCAAGAAAATGACCCCTCTGGTTCTACAGACTTAGCATCTGTGCTGAAACACGCCACGGATGATTACTTTCAACGTAAAAGTTCGGGTCAAACTAAGCCCAATGGTGAAATCATCTTGGTAGTTACTGATGGCGAACCAGATGACCGCAAAGCGGTAATGAAGGTAATTATTGAAACCTCTCGCCGTCTGGATACCGAGCAAGAATTAGGTATTTCTTTCATTCAAGTTGGTACAGATGCACAAGCTACCCGCTTTCTGAAAATCTTAGATGATGACCTCCAAAGCGCTGGCGCTAAATTTGATATCTGCGACACCATTACAATGGAAGATATGGAAGATGTTAGTCTATCGGAAGTGCTACTCAATGCTATTACCGATTAGCACCGTTAGGCGTTCGTTAAAAGTCTCAAGGCTGATATAGCAGTTATCGCCTGTTTACGTACGCGTTCGCTTTTGCGTTCGCGTCTTCCTCGGCTTTGGGAGAAGGGGAGAAGAATTAATTAACCACAGATAAACACAGATATAGGACTTACGCAATAACTCTCTGCAACCCTCTTTCCTTCGTGTCCTTCTCCCAAGGGGAGAGGCTAGCGCCAACGCGTTCTTCTCCCTTGGCGCTAGCCTCTCCCTTTGGGAGAAGGGGAGACGCTACGCGAATGTGGTTCGTTTTTTCATGATTTTGCGTAAGTCCTGAGATAAACACAGATAATTCTTGACCTGGCAGGCTATTATACGCTATATAATCTGCTTTTTCAAGTTTTAACTTGTTACTCTATTTACGCCGTGACTTACTAATTTAAAAGCATGGATTCTATGGATAAGATACTAGCTGAACTCAAAGCTGAATATGAAGCCAAACCCGTAAAACCACAACCACAGAAAAATTCAGCTAAATCATTTACTCCACAACCACCAAAATCTTTATCTTTAGATGATAGGGTTTTGGCAGAACTTAGGGCTGATTTTGCAGCAAAAGATGAAGCTGAGGAGTTAAAAAAACAGCAAGAATTAGAACAGGAAAAAATTCGCCAAGCTCAAATTAAAGCCCAAAAACTAGAAGCTTTGAAGGTTGAAGCACAGAAATGGTTAAAGAAATTAGATCCGTTTTCTTCCGAAGGTCTTTGGTTTGAAAAGTTTGCTGAAAGTTACCCTTCAAAATTAGAGGCGGCGATTGAATATTTACAAAGTAACGGATAAATACAATTACAGCGTATTGCAGGTTTATGAGGTACTCTCAAAAATAATCAACCAGTTTCCCTAGTGGTGAGATTCGTGGGCAAATTAGATAATTCCTCTAGAAAATATCTAGAGGTTTTTATCAAAAAATAGGATGATTTTCTGACCAAAACTTTGCTCTCAATTAACTAAATTTGTAAGGATTTAAACCACTTATTCACAACTGTGTTAATGGTTTGTTTAATTTGATGTTTGCGATTCCACTTTTGAAAAGCCATTTCGTATTCTTCACCTTTGGTTTGAAAGGTATTCCAAATATCCAGCCCTAATGTCAAGCCGCAAAATAGTAAAAAATACAATGACCAAGCAAGACCGCCACCACCGACGATATCTAGCAGCATCAAAAAACTGTTAATAATTGCGTAATTACCAACACGTTTCTTAAATCTTCCTAGACGGTAGGAATTAAAAGCTTCTCTCTGTTGAATTTCGCTATGTTGCGATCGCCAGTCAATTTCTGCTAGATTTAGAGCATCTGGTGATATATCTAACTCTTTAGCAATTTCCAAAAGTTGCTGATAAGAAAATTCCTTATCTTGGTCATCAGCTTGACGAGCGATCGCTAACTGGAGAATTCGCTGCACATCCTCTTGGCTATAAGAACGAAGGCTCTGAGGTTCAAATGCCGTCATAATTATTATCTCTTAGTGTGAGCCACCATTAATCTTGTTTGTACTATCTTTACATTAGCAAATCTAGAAAAAGATATGGGGTGTTGGTTATCTACCTCAACCGCACCTTACCCCCAACTCCTCTGGGAAAAGACAGAACCTCACCCCCAGCCCCTCTCCTTATTAAGGAACCACGGTATACACACAAGTCCAAAAACCTTTCATTTGGTAGGGTGCGTTATGGACTTTAGTCCTAACGCACCCTACAAAAAAAGATTTGGGGTAACTCAATCATTTGTGTGTACACGGTAGCCTTATTAAGGAGAGGGGAGAATTAGATTACCGGGGTTGGGGTGGTTGAAAAGCGTAAATATCTTGAATGGCTTGTACCCAACCATCAGAGACAGATTCCAGGATGCGATCGCCTTTTTCCTTCGTTGCGGTGGTCGCGTCGCCAATTACACCACTTTTACTCACATCCCGCGTCGCCCAAGACACAGGTAACTTACCCTCTAAACTCAGTAAACTGCTTTGGGGTTGTTCTGGTGGATACTCTGCAACAGCTAAATCCATTTTGACCTGTTCTGGTAAAATCGCCAACATAATGCTAGTTTCCGCATCTCCCGCGTGCATTCCTTGAGTTGCTTCCTTCGGTGTTAATAATTCTTTGGTGATATGAGGCACACGCCAAGTAAACAAAGGAAACACCAAAAAATCATCATATTGAATATGCAAATCCCGCGCCACCATTTGCATAACTTGGGGTTGTCCGCCGTGGGAATTCATCAACACCAATTTTCTAAACCCAGCCCGGTAAATACTTTCACCCATTTCCATAATAATTGCTGTCAGGGTTTGAGTACTTAAAGTTATCGTTCCGGGAAAATGCCAATGCTCATTCGATTTACCATAATAGAGAGTGGGTAAAGCATAGGCGGGAATCCTAACATCCAGTTTTTTCAGGGCTGCTCCCAGAACTCCTACACCAATAGCAGCATCAACAATCAGAGGTAAATGAGGGCCATGCTGTTCAATCGCCCCCACTGGTTGAATGATTACCACATTTTCCTTATCCGGCATAGCCTGGATATCAGTCCAAGTTAGGTAGGGAAAAAACCGTTCTGGGGGAATAAAGCTGTGCATCTTACTACTATCGCGTCATTTTTATGTTAACGAGATTTGAGAAGAGGAACGGGGGCAGGGGGCAGGGTGCAGGGGAGAAGAGGAATGGTTTTTAAGTAACCGGAAGTTTAAAGTAACTTCTAACTCCTCCCTGCTCCGGTGCTCCCCTGCCTCTTCAGTCTCTAGTACACCAAGCAGTAAGAAGGAAAAAAGTCAATGGTTGAAGATCATGAATCTATTCGTACCCTATCAGTTGATATTGGCGGTAGTGGTGTCAAAGCGCTGGTTTTAGATATTACAGGAAATCCCATAACCAAAAGGATGCGTTTAGAGACACCCCAACCGGCTAAACCAGAAATGATTATTGATGCTATGGAAGTGTTAGCAGCATCTCAAGGCGAATTTCATCGCGTTTCCGTCGGTTTTCCTGGTGTAGTGCGCCAGGGAGTCACAGAAACAGCCGCTAACTTATATCGAGATTGGATTGGATTTGACTTAGAAACAGCATTATCACAACGTCTCAACAAGCCTGTACGAGTGATTAATGATGCCGATATGCAGGGTTTTGGGGCAGTAACAGGTAAAGGCTTAGAATTGGTAATTACCTTGGGTACAGGTTTTGGTTCGGCTTTATTTATCAATGGTAAACTTGTGCCAAATATGGAAATGGGACATCATCAATTTCGCAAAGGGAAAACCTATGAAGAACAACTCGGACGCACAGAGTTAGAAAAAATTGGTGATAAAAGATGGAATAAGCGTTTAGATAAAGCGATCGCCTCTTTACAAAGTCTGTTCAATTATGATTACCTTTACATTGGCGGCGGTGAAGCTGTCAGAGTAAATCTTGAGCTACCCTTAAACGTCAAACTCATCCCGAATATCACTGGTTTATTAGGTGGAATTGCATTGTGGAAAGATTAGCTAGGGAATGGGGAGTGGGGAGTGGGGAGTAGGGCGCGTTCATACTCTCTGAAATCTACCTTCTGCGTAAGTCCCACGAAAGATGTCCAAATTAATTATCCAACTTATGTATTTCGATATAATGAATCAGGACTTACGCAAAATTATGAAAAAACGAACCACGTTCGCGTAGCGTCTCCCCTTCTCCCAAAGGGAGAGGCTAGCGCCAAGGGAGAAGGAAAGAGGGTTGCAGAGAGTTATTGCGTAAGTCCTAATTTAATTCAACAACTCAAACGCCCAAGTATTCCTATGTGCTTAGTTTAATTTAATATGTGCTTGGTTTAATTTAAATTGTCGCGTAGCCGGGCTACGCCCGCTCCCTATTTGTGCCAGTTGCATCGCTTGTATAATACAAATGTACTTTAATTTAGCGTAGGCGTAGCCCGCCGCAGGCATCGCCTGTGCCAGTTGCGTAAGTCCTACATTTAAGTTATCTGTTTTCAGCAAAGATTAAGCAAGCAAAAATAGCTGAGTTCGGAGAGGTTATTTGCGATCGCCTTCTAAAACACATCAAATCATTTGAGAATATTTGTAGTTGTATGAAATAGCGATAGCGAAGCGCTCCGCAGGAATCGCCTAATCGCAGACTTGAGAAGATGATTGTTGAGGCGATCGCATTTTTATTCTCCTCATGGTTTACAGCCTTTTTTTATTTATCACTCCCTGAGTTCTGTAATCTGGTCTTGAAGTGAACCAAGGCTTATGTAAAACTGATGATCTTTCGCTTCAAAGCCTACATCAGAGGAACTAAAACATGGCGCGTCTAGCACTGCTGAGTGTATCTAACAAAACTGGTATAGTTGACCTGGCTCGTCGCTTGGTCGAAGAATTTAATTTTGATTTAATCAGTAGTGGGGGAACCGCCCAAACCCTCAAGGATGCGGGGCTACCTGTCACCAAGGTTTCTGATTATACGGGTTCACCTGAAATTTTAGGTGGTCGAGTTAAAACCTTACATCCTCGCATTCATGGCGGAATTTTGGCGCGGCGAGATATTCCCCAACATTTGACAGATTTAGAAAATAACCAAATTCGCCCCATAGATTTAGTGGTAGTGAATCTTTATCCCTTTGAGGAAACTATTGCTAAACCTGGGGTAACTTTATCTGAAGCGGTGGAACAAATTGATATCGGTGGACCGGCGATGTTACGGGCTGCATCGAAAAATTTTGCCCATCTCACGGTATTATGCGACCCAGCACAGTATGAGGAATATTTGCAGGAATTAAGGCAAAACAACAATTCTGCATCTCTGGAGTTTCGCCAAAAATGTGCTTTAAAAGGTTTCTCTCACACAGCTAGTTATGATCAAGCGATAGCAGCTTATCTCAGCCAACAATCTCAAGATTCTCTACCCCAGGAATATAACCTTTCTGGGCAGCAATTGCAATCTCTGCGTTACGGTGAAAACCCCCATCAAGCTGCTGCTTGGTATCAAAGCGGGACTACTCCCACGGGTTGGGCTGCGGCGACGAAATTACAAGGTAAGGAACTGAGTTATAACAATTTGGTTGATTTAGAAGCCGCCCGCCAAATTATTGCTGAGTTTACTGATACCCCAGCAGCCACGGTGATTAAACACACAAACCCCTGTGGTGTAGCTGTGGGAACTACCCTGGTGGAAGCATATCAAAAAGCTTTTAATGCTGATTCGGTTTCAGCTTTTGGGGGAATTGTGGCACTTAATCGCCCCATTGATGCAGCGACAGCGAATGAGTTAACTAAGACATTTTTAGAATGTGTGGTTGCGCCTGGTTGTGAACCTGAAGCCCAAGAAATTTTGGCGGCGAAATCTAAACTACGGATTTTGACATTAGCAGATTTGAGTAGTGGTTTCCAGGATACCGTGAAAGCGATCGCAGGTGGTTTTTTAGTCCAAGCTGCTGATGATGCTCAAGCTGATACCAGTAAATGGCAAGTAGTCACCGAACGTCAACCCACCCCGGACGAGTTAGCCGAATTATTGTTTGCTTGGAAGGTCTGTAAACACGTTAAATCCAATGCTATTGTGATTACAAGCGATCGCACTACTTTAGGCGTGGGTGCTGGTCAAATGAATCGCGTTGGTTCAGTTAAAATTGCCTTAGAACAAGCTGGCGCAAAAGCTCAAGGTGCAATTCTCGCCAGTGATGGATTTTTCCCCTTCGATGATTCCGTGAAAACAGCCGCAGCAGCCGGAATTACTGCCATTGTCCAACCAGGCGGCAGTTTGCGCGACCAAGATTCCATCAAGGCTGCAAATGAACTGGGTTTAGTCATGGTATTAACTGGTATCCGCCACTTTTTACATTAAATCTTGGGGATTTAGCTTGTGCCAGTTGATAAACTGTCACATCTTACACTTGTCTTTGGAGCAAACAGCAGTATTGTCTAGTTGTGTGTGAGGAGCAAGTTAAAAATAAAAAGCGTTTGGGGTGGAAACACGGCAACACTCCCAGGCGCTTTTTAATTTATAATTCGTAATGTGAAAATTGCGGTTTTGAGTGTGATAGAGATTTAAACGCAGCTATCAATTTATCAAAAATTGATTTGTCAAAAGCTGTCAGTTAGACAGTGTTAGTCTGTGGACTGGATAATGCAGACATTACCAGGATGAAGCAGAAAGTAAACTTCAAACCCTATCTAGTACAAGTTATCTATTAGACATCTCCGAAAACCATCTAACCTTGACCATGACTCAGGGTAAAGTCCATTGGCGCACCACCAACACTCAGATTATACTCTTCCCATTCTTTTTCTAACTCATCATGATGAGAAATTGCCGCCAGGGTTTGATATAACCTTGCGGGAGGGTTTTTACGTCGCCATTGTCCTGCTAATTGAGCAGCTGGCAAAGCATGGGCGCGATGATAAATAATTTCCCAACCATTTTGTGTAGCATTAACAATCACAAATCGATCTCCCGATTTTAAATTGTAATTTTTAGGAAGAATGAATTAACCACAGATAAACACAGATAAACACAGATACAGTTTTCTGCTAAATGTTTTGGTGTGGGCAAAGATTTATGCCCTGTTTACAAATAATGTTGTATATTCTTGACTAATACACAACATTTTTATTTACAGCAATTTGCAGGTATATGAGGTAAAAAAGCAATAGTGAAAATATTGTGGGGGAGGGCAAGGACTGCCCGCCAGAACCTACCTACAAAAATGAAATGTGCTGTATTTAAGATTTGCGTTCTAGGGGGTTAGCAATGTAGTTGAATGCTGGCTCAGAATTCCAAGGGCCACGCTGGTCTTTACCATCGCCATCTGTAGATAGATTGTAATAAATATCAACCGTTTCATCAGGTTGAATATTACCAAAGAATGGGTCGGTTAATTTACCTAATGAATCGAGGGCTTTCATAAACATTCGAGTATGAGAAACTTCTCGTGTTAATAGATGCACCAAAGTATTTTTCGTTCCTTGGTCTGTTGCTAACTTAATCAATTCTTCGTAAGTTTGACGAGCGCCAGCTTCAGCCGCAATATTAGCTCTCAAATCCCGAACTACATCCCCGCCTTCATTCAAGTAATTTGCCGTCCAAGCACTTCCTTGACTATCTAGAAAGTGAGGTCCCATACCTCTGACAGCGAACAGAGTGCTTTTGTATGCCTCTGTTTGATCCATATTTTTGGTATGACCTTCAATCAGTCTACCAACCATTTCTAAATGGCTGAATTCTTCCAAAGCAATGTCTTGGAGCATATCTCGAATTCCAGCATTTTCTACATGAAATGATTGTACCCAATATTGCAAAGCTGCTGATAGTTCTCCCGTTGCTCCCCCAAACTGCTCTAGCAATAATTGAGCAAAACGAGGGTCAGCTTCAGTAATGTTTACAGCGTGAATTGGTTCTTTTTTGTGGTAAAACATAATCTACCTCTTACAGAATTTTTAAAGCAAAAAAATAACGCAATCTGATAAAATTGTGATAGAATAAAGTGATTATAATTAGGTTTCAGCCTCACAACCTAAAAAGCCGCTAGAGATACTACCAAACGGTAGTATCGATGCGTTGGATTTAAACAATTAAGTTTTACGCTGAGAGAACGCCGCCATTATCGTTAGTTCTAAACTTGTGATATTCAGCTTACGAGACGATTCTGTGAAAAGGTTTAGCAGACGCACGCGTTCTTTCTCTAGTTCTTTCTCTATTTATCACCTAGCTGCTAATTTAAATTAGGCATTACTGCGGCTGGTAAACAGTCCCCACAAATAAATAGCAATCATTGAACCAATAACTGCTACAAAAAGACCAGGGATACTTAAACTAGCAGCCGTTAATTGCAGCGTTCCCGTTTGGATTAGCGAAAATACACTACCTCCAATAAACGCACCGATAATACCCAAAATCATTGTTGAGAGTATACCACCACCTTGAGAACCGGGATAAATTGCTTTACCGATTGCACCAGCCAAAAGTCCTAATATTACCCAAGCAATAAGATTCATAAATTTCCTCTATATCTCAACTGTATTCAGTTTATCAATTGCTATTTACAATTGTTTCTGTCAGAGGAAAGAGTTATGAAAATCAAAAGGTAGAGAAAATTTTATTTGAGTTTACTATATATTAAATTAAATCAATTAATCTGATTTCCGATGATGAATGTGTGGGCAATTGATGAATTGCCCTGAATCGCAACCACTTTATATTTAGCTTAAATTGCTCTAGAAAATCGCTGTTCTCTGGTTTGACTATAATTATCAAAGATAACAGCGATGTTTCTCACCAGTAACCTACCGATATCTGTAATCTGGATGTGGTTGGTTGATATATTGACGAGTTCATCGGCTTGCAGGTGCGCTAATGCTTTTAACTCATGGTGAAAATATTCATCGAAATTGATGTGATATTTCTCGGCAATATCTTGCTTATTCAGATGAAAATGAGACATAATACACATGATCACATCTCTTCTGATGATGTCATCTTGACTCAGTTTAATTCCTTTACTAATGGGTAAAATATCGGAGGCGATCGCCTGATAATAATCCTTTAATGGTTTGTGGTTCTGCACATAAGCATCATGAAGCATACTGATGGATGTCGCACCAAATCCTAAGAGTTCCGTTCCTGCGTGGGTGGTGTATCCTTGAAAGTTGCGCTGGAGGGTGTGATTTTGTTGTGCGATCGCTAATTCATCATTATCTTTAGCAAAATGATCCATCCCAATAAAAAGATACTTGTTACTCGTCAATTCTTCAATAGTCATTTTGAGAATTTGTAACTTTTCTTGGGGTTGCGGTAATGCGGCTTGCGGAATATTTTTTTGTGCTGGCTTCATCCACGGTACATAGGCGAAGTTAAACACAACAATCCGGTTAGGATCTAATGCAATTGTCTTGTTGACAGTTTCTTGAAATGTCTGGAGAGTTTGATAAGGTAAACCATAAATTAAATCTACATTCACACTGTCAAACTTGGCTGCTTTAATCCAAGTCATGACATCAAACAGTAATTCTTCTGGTTGGAGGCGATTTACAGCTAGTTGTACTTGGGGATTAAAATCCTGAATACCAAAACTAATGCGGTTAAATCCTACTTCACGCAAAAAGTAAATATACTCTTGATCAACATAGGCGGGATTAATTTCAATGGAAATTTCGGCTTGTGGATCAATATTAAAGTTTTCCGTGATGTGTTTCCATAAAAATTTGACTTGATCCTGATTTAAATAATTAGGTGTACCACCACCCCAGTGAATTTGCAGAACTTTTCTGTCTGAATCAATCAAGCGCGCCATGTTCTTGATTTCGCGCACCAAATGCTCTAAGTAAGGTTTGGCGATATTCTTATTTTGGGAAATTACTGTATTACAACCGCAGAAATAGCAAGCACTCTCACAAAAGGGGATATGGAAATATAAAGACAGAGGAGATTTTCGGTAATTGGAGGCGGCGATCGCATCGTGAAAATCAGTTACAGTAAATTCTGGGCTTAACTCTGTAGCGGGCGGGTAACTCGTGTATCTGGGTGCAGGATTATCATACTTTTTGATCATATCCAGATCAAATTTGACACTAGGCAAGACAAAAACCATCAAAACCTCCAAGAAACTGCGATTATTCCGCCTCATGTAGCGCTGCGGAAATCAAACTACCAATGAATCTGTATACTCTCTTATTTAGTGTAGAGAGTCGCGGGAGTGCGTGATGTGTTGACTCCAACCAAACAGCCTAAATAATTTGAAATGATCGGGTTTGTTGGTTTCGGCAATCATTTTTCTCTCACAGAATCATTTAACTATAAATATTGGTATAAATATAAAAATATTAATATTTCTTTAGATTTTTCCGGTTATGGAACCTCACCCCCAACCCCTCTCCTTATTAAGGAGAAGGGAGACTTTGATTAAGTAGTTATTAATTTTTGAGGGTGCATACTCGGTATCATAAGCGTAAAAACTCACAAATTCAGACTCTGTTAAAACCATATCCCCTCGTGGGTGTGGTTAACTAATGACTAATGACTAATGACTAATGACTAATCACTAATGACTCCCCATAGCGAGTTGACTTTTCAATATTTTAACTGATGTGTTGTTTCTATAATTTATGCTTATATAACTATTAAAAGGTAAAAAAAGAAAGCAGTCTCATGGTTAAGTCTCTCGAAACTTCCAACCCTGAATTACTGAAGCCAGGTATTAAAGCGCCTGTTCAGGAAACGTTGTTAACACCCCGGTTTTATACCACTGACTTTGAAGCGGTGGCAAATTTGGATATTTCGGCGAATGAGGCTGAATTACAGGCGGTTGTGGAAGAGTTACGTGCTGACTATAACCGCCATCACTTTGTCCGCGATGAAGAGTTTAACCAATCGTGGGATCACGTTGAGGGAGAAAAACGCCGCGCTTTTATTGACTTTTTGGAGCGTTCATGCACTTCAGAGTTTTCGGGGTTTCTGCTGTTTAAAGAATTATCTCGCCGACTCAAAGCCAAAAATCCCCTATTGGCTGATGCTTTTAATTATATGGCACGGGATGAAGCCCGCCATGCGGGATTTCTGAATAAATCAATGGCAGATTTTAATCTGTCTCTAGATTTAAGCTATTTAACTAAACATCGCACATATACTTTTTTCCCGCCAGAGTGGATAATTTACGCAGTCTATCTATCGGAGAAAATTGGTTACTGGCGTTATATTTTAGTTCATCGTCATATCCAAGAAAATCCGGAATATCAATTTTATCCCCTGTTCCGTAAATTTGAAAGTTGGTGTCAGGACGAAAACCGACATGGGGATTTCTTTAAGGCACTATTGCGATCGCAACCCAAATTATGGAACAATTGGCGATCGCGTTTGTGGGTGCGTTTCTTTTTGCTGACTGTATTTGTCACCCATACCATTACAGTATTTGAACGAGCTTCATTTTATGAAGCCATTGGTATACATCCCCGCAAATACAATAATCGCGTCATTGAGGAGACAAATAATACCTCATCACGGGCATTTCCTTTGATTCTGGATACGAATCACCCGCAGTTTTTCTGGCGGTTAGAACAGTGTTTCCTCAGTACTCAGAAATTGACGGAGATTAAAGAAAGTAATCGTTCTCCATTTGTCAAGTTCTGGCAAAAAGTTCCCCCCATGTTCTCGATTATTTCCAATATGTTGCGGCTTTACCTGATTAAACCTATTGATGCGGAATCAACACGCGCCACAGTTCGTTAAACACCGACCGAATTTAAATAGGACTTACGCAAGAACTCTCTGAAACCTTCTTAACTTCTCCCTTGGCGCTAGCCTCTCCCTTTGGGAGAAGGGGAGACGCTACGCGGTAAGCGAAGCTATGCCGAAGGCGAAGCCTCTCGTAGAGAAGGCTTTACGTGGTTCGTTTTTCCATAATTTTGCGTAAGTCCTGTTAAATATGCTTCCAACAAACCCCTTGTAGAGACGTTTCCTGAAACGTCTCTACATTCTTTCTTGGAGATATACACCCAATCAAAAATCATCGCTGCTCACCCTCCCCGCAAATATAAAAACTTTGTATCCTAAATTCAATAGGACTTAAGATTTCTTTGAAAAACTTGTGCAAGAAGATTTTAGACTAATTGTTGATTTAGTTACAGTTCTCGCCGTCGCCGCCTGTGGTGGACTTTTAGCTTCACTGTTACGCCAACCTGTGCTACTAGGCTATCTGATCGGCGGGATGATTGTCGGGCCAGCCGGTTTGGGAGTGATTAAAGAAGTTATTCAAGTAGAAACTCTGGCTCAGTTCGGAGTCGCTTTTTTATTATTTGCTTTGGGTGTGGAATTCTCCTTTGCAGAACTCAAAAAAGTCAAAGCGATCGCATTGGGAGGTGGTGGACTACAAATAGTCTTAACGATTCTGTTCACCGTTATAGTGTGCGGAATCACCGGTGCTGGGGAAGATTTACCTGCTAAAGGTGTATTTTTGGGGTCAATTTTATCTTTATCTTCCACCGCAGTTGTCCTCAAGTGCTTAATGGAGCGTAACGAAACCGAAACACCCCACGGACAAGTGATGTTGGGGATTTTGGTAGTCCAGGATTTAGCCCTGGGATTAATGATCGCGGTATTACCAGCCCTAAATCAACCAGCAGAAACCATTGGAATTGCAGTCATAACAGCGTTACTGCGATTGGCTTTATTTGCTGGGGGCGCAGTAGTAGCGGGGATTTGGCTGATTCCGCCTTTGTTGCGAATCCTCGCCCGCACGGAAAGCCGAGAATTATTTTTATTAGGTGTGGTAACGCTGTGTTTAGGTATTGCTCTACTAACTGAACATTTGGGACTATCCATTGAAATGGGGGCGTTTGTCGCTGGTTTAATGATATCAGAAGTGGAATATGCCGACCAAACTTTAACTTATGTCGAACCACTGCGAGATATTTTTGCTAGTTTATTTTTTGTCGCCATTGGGATGTTAATTGACCCGGTGTTTTTGTGGAATAATATCGAATTGATTTTGGTATTGGTAGCACTGGTATTTGTCGGGAAGTTTTTAATTATCACGCCTTTGGTGAAACTGTTTCGCTATCCGTTGAAAACAGCTTTAATTGCTGGGTTAGGACTGGCGCAAATTGGGGAATTTTCCTTTGTGTTAGCCAGTGAAGGACAAGCTTTGGGGTTAGTTTCTCGGCGAATATATTTGCTGATTTTAGGAACTACAGCAGTTACACTGATGCTGACTCCCTTTGTGTTGCGATTAGTGCCATTTTTATTTAATTTTGCCGAATCAATGCCTTGGTTGCAACCATATTTAGAAGAAGTTTATCCCCGTGATGTCTCAGAGAATTTACCCTCAAAAAGTCATTTTGTCGTCTGCGGTTATGGGCGAGTGGGTAAGAATTTGGTGAGGTTGTTACAAAAGCACGATTTACCTGTGGTAGTTATTGACCAATCAGAAAGAAGGATACAGCAATTACGGGAGGAGGGTGTGCCTTATGTTTATGGTAATTGTGTGAGTCTTCACGTTTTGGAAACTGCGGGGGTAAATAATGCGAAGGGAATGGCGATCGCACTTCCTGACCCCATGAGTACCCGGTTATCTTTAAAACGGGCTTTAGAATTGTGTCCAGAATTAGATTTGGTTGTGCGTGCGACTCAAGATAAAAATATTGAAGTCCTGTATCAATTGGGAGCGAAGGAAGTTGTCCAACCAGAATTTGAAGCTAGTTTAGAAATGGCTAGTCATTTATTAACAGGCTTAGGGTTTTCATCCTTGGTAGTGCAACAGGAAATGAAGCAAATTCGCAACAATCATTATTTAACATTACGACCAGAGCGATCGCCTTCACAAGTTTCCCGTGATTTACAGCAAGCTACTCGTGATTTAAATCGCCGTTGGTATACCCTACCAGATACTTCACCTTTGATTAATATGAGTTTAGGCGAAGCGGATATCCGCTACTTAACAGGCGCAAGTTTGATGGCTATTCGCCGTGCTAACGAAGCGGAAATAGATTATCCCAATGCTCAAACTATTTTAGAAGCAGGCGATCGCTTGTTGGTAGTAGGCGCAGCTGAGGAATTAGCAGCTTTAGAAGAATTTGCTCAGGGAAAGGTGGCTGTTCCTGGAGAAAATAAAGCTTGTCAGTGGGTGACGATTAATGCTGATTGTCCCGTTTTAGGTATCACCCTTGCAGATTTGGATCTGTACCCAGAATCAGGAGTCCAAGTACAAGCGATCCGGCGAGATGGTAAATTTATCCGCAGTCCTGAGCAAAAAACAGATTTGCGAGTTGGTGATCAAGTGTTGTTGTGTGGTAAATTGTCGATTTTAAATCAACTACAACCATTTTTTGCGAGCAGCACCACACCTTTAACGACATCTTATTCTTGACTTAGCATTACTTAGGTGGGCGTAAATAAAGTTAACTAGCGGGGGTCGTCATTTGTCCTTTGTCATTGGTCATTGGTAAGGGTTTTATGGGTGTTTACGAGTCGTAATATAGTTTGGTTTTTCCATACCCACCTACTTACTTAGACTTGTAGTAGGCGATCGCCTGTTTCCAAATAGTGGTTTGCCGATTATAATCATCCACAATACAAACACAGTTGTGATCTTGCCAAGCAACCTTACCTGTCAACAGATCACCCGTGACCAATTTTAACTCGATCACTGTTTTTTGTTTAATCAGTTCTTGTAGTTGGCGAATGCTAGGTAGTGACGTATCAAATTCAGTTGTAGCCATTTTTAGTTATAAGGGAGTAGGGAGTAGGGAGTAGGGAGTAGGGAGTCGGACTGGGAAAATTATTTGCTCTGATTTCACCCAATATCAGATACTCAATACCCCATATCTAATCATTCATAATTCATCATCGGAAAAATGGCAATCGAATTTACTAAGTATCACGGTCTGGGAAATGATTTTATTTTAGTTGACAATCGCGCCTCATCTTTGCCAGTATTGACTCCAGAGCAAGCAATTCAATTGTGCGATCGCCACTTTGGTATCGGTGCTGATGGTGTAATTTTTGCCCTACCGGGAGAAAACGGTGCAGATTATACCATGCGAATTTTTAATTCCGATGGTTCAGAACCGGAAATGTGTGGTAACGGAATTCGCTGTTTAGGCAGATTTATCGCCGATTTAGAAGGCGAATCCCGAAACAAAGACTCATATCGCATTCATACCTTAGCTGGGATGATTACACCTCAACTCATGGCTGATGGTCAAGTTAAGGTGGATATGGGTTTACCCAGATTATTAGCTGGAGAAATTCCCACTACCTTGGGTACTGCTGAGACAAAAGTAATTAATCAACCCTTAGAAGTAGCCGGTCAAACTTGGGAAGTTACCTGTGTCAGTATGGGAAATCCCCACTGTATAACCTTTGTCTCAGATGTCGCCGCTATTCCCTTAGAAATTATCGGTCCTCAATTTGAACATCACCCAGCCTTTCCCCAACGCATCAACACCGAATTTATTCAAGTCGTGAGTCGAGACTATGTAAAAATGCGGGTATGGGAACGAGGCGCAGGTATAACATTAGCCTGTGGGACAGGTGCTTGTGCTTCCTTAGTAGCGGGGGTATTGACCGGAAATTGCGATCGCATCGCCACAGTAGAATTACCTGGTGGTCCCTTGCAAATTGAATGGTCAGAAATCGACCAACGAATTTACATGACAGGGCCAGCCCAAAAAGTATTCACAGGTCAACTGTAACAGCTTGTAGTGAGGGCTTCAGCCCTCCTCATCTCAATACAGAAGTCCGGGAAAAACAAACCACAGAGGACACAGAGGACACAGAGTCAAGAGATTTTGAGAGGTTGTTTGCTATGATTGAGCATCTATGCAAACATTTATCACAAAATGCCGCGATTTTTGAGATTAATCATTATTATAGTTTTCCTCAGTGCATTTTTACTCATATCCCAGCCAACTTGGGCGCAAGATTGGCGACCAGTTCGGGTGGGATTTAATGGTAACAAAATCCTCTGGCGACAAAATCCTGAATTTACACCTCTCCACCGTTCTAATTACCGCAAAATTGAAGGGATAGAACTTGTACCAGGTGCTAACGGTGGTGTAGTTTTGGGTACAGATGATGAAAACTTGGGTTCCTATGTGTACATTATGGGAAGCAATTAAATCAGTTAAGAGTTATCAGTTAACAGTTATCAAAGGATGGGGTGGGGTTCTCGTATCTCACTCAACTGAGAACCGCTATATGAGTTTTCAATCGTCAGTTAATGCCGAAATGTTGCGGAAATGAAACCCAATTATATTTCTTTAGGACTTACGCACAGGTCATGAAGGAATGAACCACGAAGGACACGAAGGACACGAAGGAAAGAGAGTTTTAGAGATATTTTGCGTAAGTCCTGTTCTTAACTGACAACTGATAACTGATAACTGATAACTGAATAACTAGACGTTAAACCGGAATAACATCACATCACCTTCTTGCACAATATATTCTTTTCCTTCACTGCGAACTAAGCCTTTTTCCTTCGCAGCATTCAGAGAACCATGTGTAACTAAAGCTTCATAAGAAACGGTTTCAGCGCGAATAAATCCCCGCTCAAAATCAGTGTGAATTACTCCAGCAGCTTGGGGTGCAGACATTCCCGCGTTAATTGTCCAAGCACGGGTTTCTTTGGGACCAGAGGTGAAATATGTCCGCAAACCTAACAGGGTATAAGTAGCCCGAATTAAAGATTTTAAACCGCCTTCTTTGACACCTAAAGATTCCAGAAAATCAGCCTTATCTTCTTCTGGTAATTCCACTAATTCGGCTTCTACTTGTGCCGAAACAACCACAACTTGGGCATTTTCTGTAGCTGCAACTTGCCGAACTTTTTCGACAAAATCATTACCCGTTGCTAATTCTTCTTCAGAAACATTAGCAGCGTAGATAATTGGTTTATTGGTCAGTAGTTCTAGTCCCTTAATAATTTCTGCTTCTTCTTCAGCTAAACTTACTTGACGAACAGATTTACCTTCATTTAAAGCCGCAGCTAATTTTTCTAAAACAGTAATTTCAAACTGTGCATCTTTGCTGGTGCGGGCTTGTTTACGAGTGCGGTCAATTCGGCGCTCAATTTGCGCTAAATCAGATAAACCCAGTTCTAAATTAATGATTTCAATATCTCGCGCTGGGTCAATAGAACCGGCGACGTGAATAATATCTTCATTTTCAAAACAACGTACCACATGGATAATTGCATCAACTTCGCGGATGTGGGACAAAAATTGATTTCCTAGTCCTTCTCCTTGACTAGCACCTTTAACCAAGCCGGCGATATCGACAAACTCAACTCGCGCTGGTATAGTTTGTACAGAACTGGCAATGTTAGCCAGAACGTTTAAGCGCTCATCCGGTACTGAGACGATGCCCACATTCGGTTCAATCGTGCAGAAGGGAAAGTTAGCTGCTTCGGCTTTGGCGTTAGCGACTACAGCATTAAATAAAGTAGATTTTCCGACGTTGGGAAGTCCGACAATTCCGGCTCTTAGCATTTTCGATGTGAGATTTTGTTAACTACAAAGTCAATTTAAACAGGTTCAGGGATGGTTTGGGGTATTGTCCCTGGAACCGTTTGCGGAATAGGTGCTGGGACTGGTTCTGGTGCTGGTGCTGGAACTGTTTGGGGAATGGGGGTTGGGACTGGTTCGGGTACTGGTGCTGGTAATGGTTGGGGACTGGGTAATGGGTTCGGTTCAGTGTTGGGTATTTGTGGTTCTGGTATAGAAATAGCTGTGGGATAAGTCACGATAGGTCTAATTTTATTATTCAACTTTTCCACCCTAGATGACAACCCATGCAACCTACATCCCCCAAAATGGCTATCCCAGTTAAAGATGATTCTAATTTTCAGCTATTCAACTTGATATTTATGTAACCGTTCAGGAGTTAGAAGAGCGATCGCCAAAGGCGGAGTGTTCCGTAGCAAAGCCCCAAAAATTCTCCCCAAAATCTGATAAATTAAGAGCAATTGTCAGGAATATATTAGATAATTAAAGCAACCAATAGGAAATAACAATGGATGATTTTTTGTTTTTAACCCGTGTATTCCCCTCCGTTGATATTTTTGTAGGATTGAAACCAGCTTTAAAAAGAAATACAAAAGGCAAAACAATTTTTAGTTGTTTTGATGTTGATGACAATTTAGTAGCTAGTCGGGTATTAAAAGAAGCGCGAGGTCTAAAAAAACTGGCGGTTCCTTCAATAACTCATAAGATACATATTAAATCATTCAATGAAGATTACTATCTTGTTGATGTCAAATTAATGATTGAAGACTGCATTAAAGATAAAATTGCCTGCGTTAAAAGAGATTATGGGTTAACACCTGAAGAATATTATCAAGAAATCCTAGAAGCTCGTGCAAAAGCCAGTTTAATTAAAAATGTGGCTTTAAAAGATGAGTTGGATTTTCCAGACAGTGAGGAATTGGAAGCTAAGAATGAGTAGATAAAACAAGCTTCTACAACGGGAAAAGGGTTTCTGAGTAATCTACAGTGGTTGGCTTCTGTGTATTTTTATTTATTCATCTCAAAGAAGAATTCTGTAATATTTATACTACATTTTTAAGTGCGAAATGTGGATTATTAGATAATTAGATTCGATTCTTGATCTGCAAACTCACAAATGATTTTTATATCAAGTTAAAGGCAGTTCGTTTTGACAAAAATGCGAAATCAAGACCAAACCCCCTTATTAGATGCCTTAAAAGCTTGTACAGCCCATGCTCACGCGCCTTTTTACACGCCAGGACATAAGCGAGGTGTGGGCATTTCTCAACCCTTGGCTGATTTACTGGGGAAAAAAGTGTTTGGTGCTGATTTAACAGAATTGGCAAATTTAGATAATTTGTTTGCACCCCAAGGCGTGATTTTAGCAGCGCAAGAATTAGCCGCAGAGGCTTTTGGGGCGGAAAAAACTTGGTTTCTGGTGAATGGTTCTACCTGTGGAATCGAAGCGGCGATTCTCGCTACCTGTGGCACTGGGGATAAAATTATTATGCCCCGAAATGTGCATTCTTCTGTAATTTCTGGCTTAATTCTTTCTGGTGCTATCCCGATTTTTCTCAATCCTGAATATGACTCAGTTTTAGATATTGCTCACAGTATCACACCTGAAGCTGTGCAAACGGCACTGGAAAAGCATCCTGATACTAAGGCAGTGCTGGTAGTATATCCTACATATTACGGTGTTTGTGGAGATTTACAAGCGATCGCTCAAATTACGCATCAATATCATATCCCCTTACTGGTAGATGAGGCACACGGCGCGCACTTTGCATTTCATCCTGATTTACCTACCCCAGCTTTAGCCGCAGGTGCAGATTTAACTGTCCAGTCTACGCATAAGGTGCTGGGTGCAATGACACAGGCATCAATGTTACACGTCCAAGGGGATAGGATAGACATTGACCGTGTAAATAAAGCTTTGCAACTTGTGCAGTCTACCAGTCCGAGTTATATACTTTTAGCTTCTTTAGATGCCGCACGTCAACAAATGGCATTATGTGGAAAAGGGCTGATGTCTCGCACTTTAGAACTTGCAGAGGTAGCGAGAAGGAGAATTAGCGAAATTTCGAGATTATCGGTTTTGCAAATGCCCAATTTAGATCAAACACGGTTAACTGTTACTGTTTCTGGGTTAGGTTTAACCGGATTTGCAGCTGAAGAAATTTTAGATGAAAAACTGGGTGTGACGGCTGAGTTTGCATCATTGCAACATCTGACTTTTATTATTAGTTTGGGTAACACTTTATCTGATATTGAGCAATTAGTACAAGGTTTTATGAGACTGAGGAGTGGGGAGTTACTTCGACTGCGCTCAGTAACCGGGGGAGTGGGGAGTGGGGAGAGTACAAGGAAGGGGTTCGTTTTATGGGATAATTTAGGATGTGTTTCTCCCCGTGAAGCCTTTTTTGCGGTTAGTGAAATTTTACCTTTATCAGAAACAAGCGATCGCATCTGTACTGAAATCGTCTGTCCTTATCCTCCGGGAATCCCCATTTTAATGCCTGGAGAACTAATTACTCCAGCAGCCTTAGAATATTTACAACAAATTCAATCAATGGGTGGATTTATAACTGGTTGTGCAGATACCAGTCTCAAAACTTTAAAGGTTTGTTAGCGCTTGGCCTCTAGTTGGGTTGAATTTTAGAAGGAACGAACCACAAAGGACGCAAAGTACACGAAGAAAGAAAAAGAAGAAGAAGAAAGAAAGAAAGAAAGGTATATTTGGCGTAAATTATATCAGTGATCGGTTTAGTCCCAGTCCCAGTCCCAGTCCCAATTCCCAATTCCCCATTCCCTATGTTCCTTTTTATTCAAGTTATAGTATGTTTCCTCGCCGTGATTGCTGTTGGAATGCGGCTTTCCCATAGTGCTGATGTTGTAGCTGAGAAAACTGGGCTGGGACGTACCTGGGTTGGTGGTCTACTATTATCTGGTGTGACATCTTTACCAGAGTTGGCGACAGGTGTCAGTGCAGTTACTGTATTAAACGCCCCAGATTTAGCCGCAGGAGCAATTTTAGGTAGTTGTCTTTTCAATTTGATGATTTTGGGACTGCTGGATATTTTTAGCGGACGCGAACCATTACTCAAACGCGCACCTGTGGGGCTGGGATTAGCCGCTAGTCTGGGTTGTGCGATGTTGGGCGTAACTGCGGCGGGAATGCTTTTCACTCAGCAAGGAATTTCTCTAACTTTAGGATGGGTTGGTGTTCCCAGTTTATTATTAATTTTGCTTTATATCGTCAGCGCCAAAATGATGACGCAGTTTGAACTCAGACGACGCGCCGCAGCTATTTTAGAAGCAGAACCGGAGGCTTTGCAATACCAGCACATTAAGCGAGGACAAGCTTATCTGAATTTTACCTTACTTTCTATAGCTACTGTACTCCTGGGTGTGTGGTTGGCGTTTTTGGGGGACCAGGTTTCCGCAGTTACGGGACTAGGACAAAGCTTTATCGGGGCGTTGCTGCTAGCTGGGGCGACATCATTACCGGAAGTGGTGGTATCTGTGGAAGCTATTCGCATGAATGCAGTGGAAATGGCTGTGTCGAATCTTTTTGGCTCAAATCTCTGGAATTTAGCGATTCTGGGAATTTACGATGTGGTTTACCTCAAAGGTAATTTGTGGTTGGAAATTAGTGATGTGCATCTATTAACTGCGATTATTGCGATGATTATGACTTCAGTAGCAACTGCTGGTTTAATATATCATGCTGTCAGTCGTACCCAAATCTATGTGACTTGGGATGGACTGACTCTCATCGCTCTCTACATTGGGGGAATGTATATCATATACCGCAGTTGAGTTGCTAAAGCTCCAGCGATCGCACTCGCAAATAAAGAAGTTAAAGCTGTCCCAAATAGCCACCAAGCCGCATTCGCCACAATTCTTTTAGTTTCCTCGGCTTGGATTTTCCCTTGTTCTTGAACTGCTTCTAGGCGTTTTTGTACTTCTTGCTGGATGCGTTCCCCTCTTTGCAATACACCATCCCGCGCCGCTTCGATTTGGTCAATAATCCTGTTAGCATCCTCTGGGGTAATATCTTCACGAGAACTGAGGATAGCAACTAGGGTATCACGATCAAATTGATTTAGGCGATCGCGCAAAGCTTCAAATCCTGCTTGGGGGTCATCAAATAACTTGGCGAAGTCTTGCTGAATCCCTTCATAATTTAGTTCTGGACGCTCCAAGGAGTTGAGGTAATCGCGAATTTTGCCAAAAACTCCATCAATTACAGATTGCAACCTTTCCTGAACTTCCTGGAATTGATGGACAATTGCATCACGCACCGATTCAATTTGATCCACAATCCGGTTAGCTTCTTCCTCAGAAATATCTTCCCTTTCAGATAATAAAGCCACAATTGTAGAACGGTCAAATTTAGCGAGGCGTTCGCGAAGCGCTCCGAAGGAATCGCCTAAATTCCCCACTCCCACTTGCGGATCTCGCAGCAACAATTGCAGATCACGTTTGATGCTTTCGGGGTTGAGTTCTTCTTTATCAGTATGACGCAAATAATTTTCTAAATGAGTTTCAAAATCCGTCACTCTTTGAGCCGCACGACTAGCGTAGCGTCTTGGCGCTTTGATAATACTGTTAATCGCCTTTTGTACCTGATCAATTCTTTGATTAACTTGCTCTTCGCTTAAATCTTGGCTTTGACTGAGAAGTTTTACTAGAGTATCACGATCAATTTGCGATAGGCGATGGCGGAATGCTAAAGCACCCTCTCGCGGATCAGCTAATAATGTTTCTAAATCTCCTCTAATACCTTCTGGGTTGAGTTCTTCCAAGTTAGTATTACGGAGATATTCAGCTAATTTATCGACTGTGGTTCGGGGTAATTGTAAAATGCGATCGCGTACTGATTGAATTTGATCAAAGATTTTGTTTACCTCATCCTCGCTCAAATCTTGGCGTTGACTGAGCAATTTTACCACTGTATCACGGTTAAAATTAGATAGGCGATCGCGGATTAAATGCATTCCGACTTCTGGCTGTTCTAGTAAAGTGCTAAATTCACGTTTAATACCTTCAGGATTTAATTCTTCCTTGTTGGTATTCCGCAGATAATCTTCTATTCTTTGCCATAATTCATTAACTTTTGCTGTTGCTTGTGCTTGGCGTTCTCGTTCTTGATTCAAAACTTGATTACAGATACTTTGCAGTTGATTAACAATATTATTAGCTTCTGCATCACTCAAATCTTGACGATGTAACAGTAACCGCACAAAAGTATCATGCTCAAAAGCTTGTAGCCGAATCTCTAAATCAGTAAAATCCTGTAATAAACTCGTAAAATCTCGTTCAATAGCCTCGTAATTCAGTTCAGCTTTACTTGTAGAACGCAGATAATTTTCTATTCGCAAGCGCAATTCTTCACCTTTTTCGCGTACTTCCGCCTGTTGAACAATTTCTAAAACTTCCTCACGAACGCTTTCCATCTGATGAGTAATTTCTGTTACTCTCCCCTCGCTAATATCACCGCGCTGTTTGAGGAAGTTTCTAAAATCTTCTTGATTAATTTCTGTCAATTCCCGGCGCGTCGTTGTCGGATTTGCTTGTGGGTCGTAGATAACTTCTTGAAATTCATCTCTAATTGTCGTGCGGTTAAAATGCCAAGGTAAAGAATTCAGAATATAATCTTCTACATCCGCCTTGATAGTATTGTCTGGTTGCTGTGGTAATTTTGCAGCTATTTGTGCAGTGGTTTTATCTCTGATATCTTCTAACTGATGTGTAATTTTCTCCACATCTATATCTTGAACCTTATCCCTGAGCTTTTGAACCTGAGTTGTAATTTTTTCGATATCAATATCAGAAAAATCTACCCGATCTAATACTGCTGGTAAAGCAGTATTTAAACCATATTGCATTCCTTGTTTAATTAAAGCATTGCGACCATTACCATTTTGTTTAACTCCCACCAATTCCTGAAGCCGTTCACCTAATTTTTCTGACTTCAACTCTTCGGGTGTAGCCGATTTCAGTAAATTAATTACTTGCTCAGTCGGACTTTGACGAGCCACAACTTGTTTCCAAGCATCTTCTAATTGGTCTGCAATTTGATTAATCTGTTGTTTTGATAAATTTGTCTGATTGCTAATTAAATCAATAAATGTTTGGCGGTTGATATTTTCTAGGAAATCACCATCAGCAATTGATGATAAATCTACATCACTGAGGATTTTATTAAATTCTTTGCGAACATCTGCTAAATTCAGTTGTGGTATTTGCAGAGATTTTAAAGAACTTTGTAATGTATTCTTAATCCCTTCAGCATTTAAACCCGAAGTTAATTCTCGCCGCACTGCATCTGTAATTTCTTCCGCAGTAGAAACCGCTTGTTTTTTCGCCACATTCGCGCCAATTGTCGCAGTTGCAGTTCCCAATATAGCCTGTAATCCTGCATTAGTAGTATTGATAAAAGAACCAACCAAAGAACCCAGAGTTGATGAACCTAACCAAACCACTAATGTAAAATAGCTAGACCAGATAACTACACCCATAATTGCGCCTAAGAGTATACTTTCAATTAAGCTCAATTTTACTGCGAGAAAACAAGCGAGAAATAAGGCAATACTGGCAGTTATTAATGCCCAAAATCCTACTTTTTTTTCAACTTTGCGAATTTTCCCGCCCCAGGAACTCGACTCAGACCGAGCAGCAGAATCAGTTCCTAAAGATAAAATTCCTACAGCCAGGGAAAAATTAGTTAATAAAAATTGAAAAGCCAAAGCCATTAAAGTCCCAGCTAATAGCGCGACTATCAACTTGGGACCAGAAAACATTAATGATACTTGTTCAGGACTTAAAATTTCTGACATTCCATTCCTGGGTGCTATTTCCATAGATAGCCAAACACCCTGAAAAATGGTTTCCATACTTTGAAACATAATAGTATTTTCCTAATAGCGCTCAATTTAATAGCCATTTGCTTCTAAAAAGCCTTACTTAACAGTTTAAATTGCTAGTTATCTAGACCTACACTTTCTTAGGTAATAAATCCCCTGTCCAAAAGTCATACTTTCTTTCATAACTTGTGCCTAAGTCCTAACTTTGATTAAATTCCTCTATTTAATTGCTAATTCTTTGTATAAATTCACTTATGTCTAATGACAGAGAGTGCAATTATGTCAAGGGATTGATGGAATTTTTTCCTAAAAATGTGTAAATAAATATGTTGATAGCATTTTTCTATATGAGAATGCACTTTCATACTTTACTAGTCTGTGATCCCAGGTTTTCGGCTGGGGGAGAATTAAAGTGCAAAATTACAGAAAATTTAGACGATATCAATAAATTTAGATTTGATTAGGAGATTTAAAAATGGTTACTAATGTGCGTAGACGAGCTGTAGGTACTTTTTCTCACCGTAGAGACGTTGAACAAGCACTACATGAATTGAAAAATTCCGGCTTTTCAATGGATAGAGTTTCTGTTATCGCCAAAGATGCAGAACAGAAAGGCGATATTGCAGGGACTAAAACAAGAGAACAGGTAGGTAATAAAGCTGATGAAGGTGCAACAACTGGGGCGCTTTCTGGCGGTGCTTTGGGCGGTATAACCGGCTTATTAGTTGGTTTGGGAACTTTAGCAATTCCCGGAATTGGACCAATTATGCTAGCAGGTGCAGCCGCAACAACTTTGGCTACAACTCTCGCTGGTGCTGGTATTGGTGCAGTCGCAGGGGGTTTAATTGGTGCATTAATCGGCTTAGGAATTCCCGAAGAACGAGCCAAAGTTTATCACGAGCGAGTTGAACGAGGACATTATTTAGTCATGATAGAAGGCACAGACGCAGAAATCACCAGAGCCGAACCAATTTTACATCGCTACGGTATTGAAGAATTTGGTGTTTATGACTACCCTAATGAGCAAGTAGAACATCTCCCAGAGCATGATTCCATCAGACGTGAGACTACACCAGTTTCAGAGACAGTTCGTACCAATTACTCAGCAACAAGCGATGAGCCAACGGTAGTCATTATTGACAATCGTGATGAAAAAGTTTAATTACAAAACCTTCGTTTTATTAGGAGTAGAAAGAGCATGAAAAAGTTGCTCTTCGCTACTCCTAAATCACAATTTTAATTTGTGAGGAAGACTTACAAAAATGAAAAAAATAACTCCTTTCTTAATTGGTTGCGTTTTATTGTTTGGTGCTGCTGCTTGCGATGGTACTGCTAGAACAACCCGGACTGCTCCAGAGCCTGGTCAAGTAGGAGAAGTACCTTCTCCACAAGAAACACAAGCTGCTAGAGAAGACGCTCAGAGCCGAATTCGCAGAGAACAACTAGATGCTGATATTCGCGCTCGTGAAGAAAGAAATTTAGCTGCTGGTGGCGATCTTACTGATAGAACTGCGGAAGACTTAGCCAGTGAAGTGCGTTCTAAATTAGAGGCTAATATCCCTGATGGCGTATTAACAGTTGACGCGACAGAAGAAGGTATAGTCACTGTATCAGGAACTGTAAATAATCAGGATGAGTTATCTAAGATTAAACCATTAGCACAAGAAATCAATGGTGTTAATGATGTGATTGTTAACGCAGTTGTTGCTCAACCTCAAGGCTAATTTGGTTAATTGTCAAGCCAATTTAGTCTGACAATGTAAATAATTCCAGTGTAGTGAGGGATAGGTTCCCTCATTACGACTAAATCCGCTAATTTAGTAAAAATCTTTAAGTTCAAATCACAAACCTGTTTGTGATATTTATGGATATCTAGTATTTTATAAGAAATAATGTAGCTACCAAAATTAAAAAACTATGGAAACTGAACAAAAGCAACTAGAACCAGTTGATGCAATAGCCGCACCTGGTGGAATTCTACCACCGGCTGGGGGAGAAACTGCACACTTATCTAAGCTACCTCCTGCTTATGAACCTGAAGCTCAATGGCGACGAGTTGCGAGAAGAATAACTGAGTTTTTAGAACAACTTCCTGCATATGTAAGTGGCTTTTTTCAGAAATATCAGCGCTCTTTGATTAATGTTGCTTTAATTTTGACAGCAATTATTACAGTGAAGGTAGTAGCTGCAATCTTAGGCGCAATTAATTATATTCCTCTACTATCACCAAGTTTTGAGTTGATTGGTATTGGTTATTTCACTTGGTTTTGTTTGCGTTATCTGACTAAATCTGAAACTCGCCAAGAATTAACTGAGAAAATTCGATTATTTAAACAGGAAATTGTGGGGGAGTAATTTTAAATATAGAACCTCACCCCCAGCCCCTCTCCTTATTTTCGCGTAGCGTCTCCCTTTGGGAGAAGGAGAGGGGGGAGAATTTGTTTATTTGCGATGAAATTAGAATTGGGATTATGTCTTAAATATAGAACCTCACCCCCAGCCCCTCTCCTTATTAAGGAGAGGGGGGAGAATTTGTTTATTTGCGATGAAATTAGAATTGGGATTATGTCTAAAGGTAGAAAAAATAGGAGTTTTATTATCTAAATTAGTTCTAAAGATAGTAGTTTTATTATTTTAATTAGCTTAATCTAGTTCTGGCAGTTATTTCAAAAGGCATAATATTTATGACTAATAAAAAAGTTAATAATCAGGCTATTGATTCATCTGAACGTGTAGATGTAGATAATTATGATCGAGGCATAATACCTGCGGAAACTGTAGCTCGTAAACAGAGAGAAGGCGAAAATTATAAAACTCTTCCTACAGAACAAACACAGGAAGATGCATCTACAAATGACCAAAGCAATGCAGATAGCATAAATACCACTGATGGCTACACGATAGACCAAGAAGGTTTAGTTAATAACTATGCTGTGGAGCCAGAAATGTATTATGAAACACCGGGAGACGCTCGAAAACAGGCGATTCAAGACAGCGCTGAACGTGTTGAAGAACTCCAAGAAATCAATCAGGATCAAGAAGGTAAGTTGACAGAAAAAAGAGATACCAGGGGTAAAGGCCCAGGAAGAATTTAGTGCTTTTTACTACAGACATTCAAATCCACCCCCAACCCCTCCCATATCAAAGGTTTATCCTTTTCTTCCCCCCGTTGCGGCTACGGTGTACACACAAGTCCAAAAACCTTTCATTTAGGTAGGGTGTGTTATGGACGTTAGTCCTAACGCACCGCAACTTTGGGATGGTGCGTTGCGCTGCGCGAGAACACACCCTACAAAAAAAGGATTTTGAGAATATTTAACATTTGTGTGTATACCGTAGCCCGTTGCGGGGGGATTTCGGGGGGTGCGAGGAGGGGAGTTTAAATGGTGAAGGATGCCATTTCGTAATTATGCCATTGCCTTTGATACCATTCGGCTACTAGGGGACGGAGAATAAATTTAGGATGACGATCGCCTGTAACATCAATGCGTAAACTAGAATAAGGTCGTTTCTTTTTAGAACCGTGACCATGACGACCAACGAATAAATGCGATCGCGCTACTATTTTACTATTATCTCCCACGGTTTCTCTTAAATCTGCGCCTTCATTTCTTTGGCGACGCAAACTATACCCACTACCTCCACATATAACCCAATGAATATTAGCATCGGCGTGTCCTGTATCCAAGGTTTGCAAGTGTTCTAAGCAGTGCGCGTGACCGTTTAAGACTAAATCTACTAGAGGTCGTCCCTGTATCAAATCACCCACTTCTGCGGCTACTGCATCCAGGACACTACGCAGGCGATCGCGAACCGCTAAAGTTTGCGCTTGTTGCCATTTTGTCGCTTCAGTCACATAAGGCGGATGGTGGAAATAAATAATTCTTCCGCGCACATCTGCGTTCTTCCACGATTTAATCAGTCTTTGTTTTAACCATTCCAGTTGTGCGATATCAGTCACGGCGTGTTTATCCGTGTTTAATTGCTTGTCGATATCAACAATCAATTCCTCAATTTGGGATATCTGACCCTGCAAATCATCCAGTTTCTCAGCGTCGCTGGGATTCTCCGGATTTAGCTGGGCTGAGGTTTCCATGATTTGCTGTTTTTGTTCCTCAAAATCTTGACGGCGTTGTTCCAAAACTCGGCGCTGTTTCCTACCTGCGTTTGTTTTCGGTAATGGTGCTGGTTCATTAAATGTATTCGAGTCCAGGGCAAAAAAGTCAATACCTCTGTAACAAAACGTATAATAATGATTTGGTAAGCGGGTAAAATGTCCTGGTTGATAATTAATACAGCGACCTGTATCTGTCTGAGCCGTATAGTAATTATCTAAGTGTTGCCCTAATTCACCGGGAAGCTGAAAGGCTTTGAGATAGTCTAAAAATGCTTTTGCATAAGCGCTACCTTTCCCAGAACCATGTAAGCCTACATCCAGATCTAATTGCGATCGCAATAACCGCCGAATTGGTAAAGTAGTCAAAGAAAGTAAACTCAAGACCAGTGGGAGGTCATAATAATCGTGATTTCCCGGTACTGGTAAAATGGGAAAATTAAAAACCATCTGGTCATAAGCAATATTTTCTGGATCTTCTCCACCGACCAGAAACTCTCGGTAAGGTCGGATAAAGTTCTGCTGGTAATATTCACTCGACCCCACCAAATAAATCACATCACCTGTGTGTAACATAAAACTGCATTCAGGGCGATGGGGTAGCATTTGTTCTGCAACCTGTCGCTGTGGATTATGTCCCCGGTGACTACCAGTACCACTGTCACCCAACACCAAAAAAGAAAAATCAGAATTATTAGCCTGATCATCTGCTAACACCAGGCGAGTTTGGTCAATACCCCGCTCTAAAATTAACGGGTCTTGCCATTTTACCCGTTCCTGCATTTTACTAATTTTTTTAGCGATCGCTGAATCGGAAACGAGTTTCAATACAACTTACTCCTCAGTGTTAATTCCTGCTTCTAAACCTGACTCATTTCCCCATTCTTCGTTTGAGTCTTTCATTTCAATATTTAAATTAGGAAGACCCTCTAGTTTTTCCGCCGGACCAACTGCTTGATTCAATGGCACAAAAATTTTCAAGCCTGATGGTACACAATAAACTTCAATGGGAGTTGTGCCAATCATTTCACCATCTAAAACCACCTTTTGAGGCGGTTCAGCTTTAATTTTAAATCGATTTCCGCGCAGATAGCCAATATCGTCTCTTTCTGCGGCGCTGTTGCTGGAAGCCGATTGGAATAGATGCAATGTGGCGGCGATCGCTCCGGCTTTACTTTCGGGAGCCACGATGGTTAAATCTAATAATCCATCATCATAAATAATTCCTGCTGGTCCCTGAGCCAAAACAGAACTAGGAGGAGCAGCATTAGCCACCGTGACGGCTGAGGCTGTAGTTGTAATGATCCTATCCTCGGTTTCAATTTCTACTTCAAAACTCTCTAAATTCCGCAGTTGTTGCACCCCGGCTAAGACATAAGCCATAATCCCAAAGCGTCTTTTTGCGTCTCTGTCTGCCAGTTCTACAGTTTCCGCTTCAAAACCAATACCTGCCAGTAGTACCATCGGCTTACCGTTACAATAAGCTGCATCCACATATCGAGTTTGTCCCTGCAAAATTGTCATACAAGCAGCATCAATGGTATCAGGTATTCTCAATGCGGCGGCGAAAGCGTTGGCTGTTCCCCGTGAAATAATCCCAAAAGGGATATCAGTATTGACTATCGCCATAGCCGCCGCCGACAAAGTACCATCTCCCCCGGAAGCAATAATCGCTTCTACACCCCGTTCTACAGCTGCTTGCGCCAGTTCATCAGCACCAATTTCTTTGGTGGTTTGATAAATATCCAAGTCAATTTCTGGCTCTAATAATGAGCGAATCATTGCCAGTTCTAGTTCTGGATCACCTTGACCCGCAACTGGATTAAAGATCAGGCAAGCTGAACGGTTCATAGGGTTGAAACTTAAGTTTTAATTAATAAGATACCAAACTATTCATAACATTTGCGTAAAATTATCACTTCTATCTGGTGAGAGGTTTACTAATTTATAAGTAGCCTAGTACAAATTTTACAGTCCTACTTGCTGTTGAGTAAGTCCAAAGAATGTAAACAAATGTAAAAAAAACAATAATAAAGTTTACCTCAATCAGGCAATAACCATCCGAAGACTCACCCACTGCGGTAGTCTAGATGAGAATAAGTTTATCGCCTGGTTTGACATATTGTTTTATGACTTCAGTTATTTCTAGTCCTACGCGCACTATCCGCATTGGTTCTCGTAAAAGTCAACTCGCCCTAGTTCAAACCTACTGGGTACGAGACCAACTCCAGAAAAGCTTTCCTGATATTAGTTTTGAAGTCCATACCATGTCTACCCAAGGCGACAATATCCTGGATGTAGCATTAGCCAAAATTGGCGATAAAGGACTATTTACTAAAGAATTGGAAGTGGGAATGCTCAATCAGGAAATTGATTTTGCAGTTCATTCCTTGAAGGATTTACCAACTAATTTACCATCTGGGTTAACTCTGGCAGTGATTACAGAACGAGAAAACCCCGCAGATGCCCTAGTTGTACATGATAAATATAAAGATAAACAAATTGAGACTCTGCCCGCAGGTGCAGTTATTGGCACATCATCCTTAAGACGACTAGCGCAGTTACGCAACAAATTTCCCCATTTTACATTTAAAGATGTCCGAGGAAATTTAAATACACGCCTGAAAAAACTGGATTCTGGCGAATATGATGCCCTGATTTTAGCAGCCGCCGGTTTAGAGCGCTTGGGAATGAGCGATCGCATCCATCAAATTCTCCCCAAGGAAATTTCGCTCCACGCAGTCGGACAAGGGGCTTTAGGCATCGAATGCCGGGCTGATGACAAGGAAATCATCAACATCCTCAAAGCCATTGAACACAGCGAAACACGCGATCGCTGTCTCGCCGAAAGAGCATTTTTACGGATTCTCGAAGGTGGTTGTCAAGTACCCATAGGTGTAAATACAGTAATAGACGGTGATAATTTAACTCTAACCGGCATAGTCGCCAGTGTCGATGGTCAAAAACTGGTAAAAGACACCGTAACTGGTGCGGCGAAAGATGCCGAAAAACTAGGCGCAGAACTAGCAGCACTGTTAAGAGAACAAGGCGCACAAGAAATCTTAGAGGAAATATTTACCGAGATTCAACGGGGTTCCTAAGCTATTGGGCAAGCGAATGTGATTAGATAAATAATCAGTAAACAGTAAAAAACTGATAACTGATAACTGATAACTGATAAGCAGAAACTACCATGCGGATTCTATTCGTTGCAGCAGAAGCAGCTCCGGTTGCGAAAGTCGGAGGAATGGGGGATGTTGTGGGTGCATTGCCCAAAATATTGAGAAAAATGGGGCATGATGTCCGCATCTTTTTGCCTTATTACGGCTTCCTCCCAGACAAAATGGAGATTCCTGAAGCACCGATTTGGAAGGGAACTGCCATGTTCCAGGACTTTGACGTTTACGAAAGCGTTTTACCTGGTACTGATGTTCCCTTGTACTTATTTGGACATCCTGCCTTTATGCCCCGCCGGATTTATAGTGGTGATGATGAGGATTGGCGGTTCACTTTGTTTGCCAATGGTGCGGCTGAATTTTGCTGGAACTACTGGAAGCCACAAATTGTCCACTGTCACGATTGGCACACGGGAATGATTCCGGTATGGATGCACCAAGACCCTGATATCAGCACTGTTTTTACTATTCACAACTTGGCTTATCAAGGACCGTGGAGTTGGTATTTACAAAAAATTACTTGGTGTCCTTGGTATATGCAGGGACATAACACGATGGCGGCGGCGGTACAGTTTGCTGATCGGGTAAATACAGTTTCTCCCACTTATGCCGAACAAATCAAAACTCCTGCTTACGGTGAAACTTTAGAAGGTTTACTGTCTTTTATTAGTGGTAAGTTATCGGGAATTATTAACGGTATAGACCTTGAGGTTTACGATCCCGGAAACGATAAAGCCCTAGCCCAAACCTTTACTGTCGATACTCTGGATAAACGTAAGGCTAACAAAATTGCTTTGCAAGAAGAAGTGGGTTTAGAAGTTAACAGCAAAGCCTTTTTAATTGGTATGGTGACACGGTTGGTAGAGCAAAAAGGCATTGATTTGCTGTTGCAAATGCTCGACCGTTTCATGGCTTATACAGATGCTCAATTTGTGTTATTGGGAACAGGCGATCGCAACTACGAAACCCAAATGTGGCAGTTAGCATCCCGCTATCCTGGACGCATGGCAACTTATCTACTATATAACGATGCCCTGTCTCGCCGGATTTATGCTGGTGCTGATACCTTCTTAATGCCTAGCCGCTTTGAACCCTGCGGTATCAGTCAAATGATGTCTTTGCGTTATGGTTGTCCCCCCATTGTCCGCCGTACAGGTGGATTAGTTGACACTGTATCGCACCATGACCCCATGAACGCCGCCGGTACTGGTTATTGCTTTGACCGTTATGAACCGTTAGACCTGTTTACCTGTATGATTCGGGCTTGGGAAGGTTTCCGTTTCCAACCTCAATGGCAGGAATTACAAAAACGGGGGATGAGTCAGAATTTCAGTTGGTATGAATCAGCTAAGGAGTATGTAAAGTTATATAAATCGATTTTTGGCTTACCAGAGTCAGAGGAACAGCCACAACCTGAGTTGGTGATCACCGAAGCTGTAAAAAGCAGCAAAGCCTGATTTGTTGAGATTAATAATTTTCTTCACTCATGACCTGTATATTCAGGTTCATGAGTTTTTTTTTAACGCAGAGGGGCGCGGAGGTTAGCGCAAAGGTACGCGGAGCAGGTTGAAAAGTTGCCAATTTGACATATTTATTATCCTGATATTGTCTGTTGTATTTTGAAATAACACTTAATCAGAAAGTGTCTAAATGATCATGTCTATGGCAAAAGTTAAGATTATTATTTATGGTTTGATTGCATTAATTAGTTTAATTAGTACACTAGGTATTAATACTTCTGCCCTGACTCAGTTACCACCAGCTGATATTTCTTTTGCATCTAGTAATTTTATCTGGCCAACTCAAGGGTTTATTTCTCAAGGTTTCCGCAAATATCAACATGAAGGAATTGATATCGCTGGGGCTTCTGGAACTCCTATTTTTGCTGTCGCATCCGGTGTAGTTGTCAAAGCAGGCTGGGATAATTGGGGATTAGGCAATGCTATAGAAATTAAACATCTTGATCAAAGTGTGACAGTTTATGGTCACAACCGCCGTTTATTCGTGACTAAGGGTGAAAAGGTCGAACAAGGTGAAATTATTGCTGAAATGGGTTCTACGGGTAATAGTTCCGCCCCTCATCTGCACTTTGAATTTTATCCTAATGGTCGGGTAGCGGCTGACCCCATTCCCTTGTTAGCATCTGCAACCACAGACAAAAAACCACCGTCTCCCAATCAACCAGTCTCGACACCCCCAACTGCACAGGAAGTTTCACCGTTACCGGTCAGCATTGAGACGGAATGCAATGACATGATCCTTCTTCCAGGTGAAACTGCCAATAATCTCATGAAAATTTGTCAAGACAATGCTCAGTTGTTTCGTCAACCTTAGAAGGGTGGAAGTATGGCGGAATGGCTTGCAAATTCCGACTAATATTTTTTCTGCTTCAAATTAATGAGATAATTGAACTTTTTCACTACCTGGAATCGAATTATGATTGAAATTTAAAATCCACTAGAATTAAATATAGAGCAAAATCGCATAATTCTTGGCAACTTCCCAATTTATTGCATAAAGAGGCGCATTATGGACTACATGGCTTATTCCCATATGTTTATGGCGAACGAGGAAGCAAATGAAAACGTTGAATACAATCTTCCTAATTTTCAGTTGGAATGGAAAAAACTCTTGAGGCCTGCTGGGATAGGTGCAGCCACCGCAGATAATCTCACGAAGTCGCAATTTCACTGGTTAAATTTTCTTAAATCTTCTGCTTGGTTAGCTTTAGCTGGGATTAGTGTATTTTTTGCCACAGTCACTCACGCTCAGACAGTTTCCACATCATACGTAACAACTAATGGTAGTTGTCTCCGTGTCCGTGAAGATGCCAACCTCCATTCGCGAATTTTGGACTGTATCCCTAATCGTACCCAATTAACGACTACGCGAATTATCAATGGTTTCGCTCAACTGTCTCCCAGTGGATTCGTTTCTACTAGATGGATTGGTAGTACACCAAATAATCGCCCTGTTAGAACTATTACTCGTCGTGGTGTTGGTGGGCCAGTTTATTTGAGTTTAGGATCTCGCAGTTCGGCTGTGACGGAAGTTCAAAGAGCTTTGGGTGTGCAGCCTACTGGGTATTATGGCCCTACTACTACTCGCGTAGTCCGACAATTTCAGGCTCGTAATAACTTACGTGTTGATGGTATTGTTGGCCCCGAAACTCGTAATGCGATCTTTAGAAATGGCTACCAAAATGGCTACCAAAGTGGTACAGGTGGGCCAGTTATTCTGGGTTTGGGATCTAGAGGTTCGGCGGTGACAGAAATTCAACGAGCTTTGGGTGTGGAACCAACGGGATATTATGGCCCTACTACTACTCGCGTAGTCCGAGAGTTTCAGGCTCGTAATTATTTACGTGTGGATGGTATTGTCGGACCCGAAACTCGTAGTGCAATACTGAGAAATTAAGCTGAACTTAAAGATAATTTTGCACAATTTCTAAGATGCGTTCGGCTGCATGACCATCTCCATAGGGATTTATGGCGTTTGCCATTGTTTCATAGGCTTTGGGGTTACTTAGCAACTCACCGGCAGCTTGAACAATATTCTGTGTCGTAGTTCCCACAAGTTTTGCTGTACCGGCAGTTACAGCCTCTGGCCTTTCTGTAGTATCTCTGAGAACCAATACTGGTTTTCCCAGGCTAGGGGCTTCTTCTTGCAAACCACCAGAATCAGTTAATAAGAAATGCGATCGCTCAATGGCTCCCACAAGTTCTGCATAATCTAGCGGTTCTGTCAAGAAAATTCG
This sequence comes from Nodularia spumigena CCY9414, assembly GCF_000340565.2. NCBI lineage: Bacteria > Bacillati > Cyanobacteriota > Cyanophyceae > Nostocales > Nodulariaceae > Nodularia > Nodularia spumigena. Next base: position 431,226 of record NZ_CP007203.1, on the reverse strand, counting down.
GGGATGATTCCCTAAAAGTGCTTGTAATGGTTCTCGGACTGTGGGGTTACGGTGCAATGGTAGCAGCAAAGCTGTATCAGTAAACTTATCTAATATCCGTAAAAATGCTTGAGCGATCGCTTGCAGTGGTTCTCCCCAATTTTCTCGCCGATGGACTGTGGCTAGCAAGGTGCGATATGAGTTCCAGTTTAAACCTGGCACATTACAGGCGGGTTTGGTAGCAGCTACATTTAACAGTGCATCGATGACAGTGTTACCTGTCATGTGAATTTCTCCCAAAACCCCAGAACGTTGTAAGTTTTCCGCCGCCCAAGGCGTTGGCGCAAAATGTAACTGGGTGAGTTGAGAAATCAGCCGCCGATTCGCTTCTTCTGGATATGGATTAAATAAATCATCAGTTCTTAACCCCGCTTCTACATGACCAACAGGGATTTTTTGATAAAAAGCTGCCAAAGCTGCCGCAAAAGCTGTGGTAGTGTCTCCCTGAACGATGACTAAATCCGGCTTACTTTGCTGGAATAATGCTTCTAAACCCTGTAAGCTGAGGCAAGTAATATCATTTAAAGTTTGCTGAGGCTGCATAATTTCTAGATCAACATCAGCCTTGAGATTAAATAACTGCATCACTTGCTCAACCATCTCGCGATGCTGTCCAGTTAAAATTACCTGTAACTCAAATTTTGGCGACTGTTGAAATACTTGAATGACTGGAGCCAGTTTAATCGCTTCCGGTCGTGTACCCAAAATAATGCCAACTTTCTTTTTAATAGTCATTCTTTAAGAAGATATATAAACAAAAGTATATAAGATTCCCACTCCTACTCCCTCTCCTTCTCCCAAAGGGAGACGCTACGCGAAAGTAAGGAGAGGGTTGGGGTGAGGTTTCATGAGTTTTCTCAAAAAATGAGATGCTCCCTGACTCACTAGAAATCGGCCGAATTTAAATATGCTTTTTTCATAACCTTCCCGAAGGGGATTGTCCTGACATTCTTTGTCGGATATGTCTACTACTATAGCAATCCTATTTAATTATAAAAATTCCCAGTTTTAAAATCCCGCTATCTTCAAGATACCGGGATTCTGATTGGTTCCCAAAAATCAAAATATCAAAAAACCCGGCTTAACCGGGCAGATGCTCTGTTTGTCGAATTGAGCAGGATAAACTATACCTCGATGTCACAAGTTAAAGGACAAGCGGCATATACAGAAGTCTGCATTTGTTCAGCTTCTCCATGTAACCAGCTCAACCACTTGACTTCCTTCGGGTGTACACCTTTAAAAGTCAACACGCCAGCAGCAATCATTACTGCTAAGACATTCAACATGATTAAACCGCCTGATACAAGCAAAACTGCACTAGCAGGCATTACAGATTGCAACACAATTGACAACAAGCATCCGACCGTAGCCATCAAAAAGACTAATGGAAAACCGACAACCAGCAAGCATACTGCCAATGTGAAAGTCCAAATCAAAAAACTTTTGATCATCATCAAGGAGTAGGTCTTTCCTAGATTAGAGCTTTGAGCCGAAACCATGACTTTTCCTCCCAAAAATATACAGCAAGGTTTTTATTTCAGTCATATATCGTTGTTAACGAGTTAACTGAATTGTTTAATGAAGCTTCAGTATATAAAATGCTGTTCATAAAATGAGCATTTCTTTACTAAAGTTTACAGTTGATTTTTGAACATGATGATTGTAACGTCAACTTCACACTTAATTTACGCCCTAGTTTATGGCATCTATCTTGAGGAATAGAGAGTAATAGAGGTTTGCTCTGCCAGTGGGTTTCCAACTTTTGAATTCAGTTTTGCTTAACATTTCTTATGAAAAGTCCTCCGGATTCTCATAATTCTCATAAAAGGCTGAAAAATTGATCCCCGTTGATTTTGCTATCTATTTGTGTGTATGCTTGACACCAAAAATTCTTATTTAGTCTGCCCAGTATTTAAAAAGACATTATATTATAGTTATATATACTGTAGGAATTAGATAGATGTAGTATGTTAAACAAGTCTGTATGAGAAAAAGCAAAACATATTTTATTGAGAATAAAAAATATACAAGTAGGAAAAACATAATGTAACGGATTGTTGCGTTGAAATTCTCAGTAGCCTTTCTATGGGCTTCAGAGCAGTCACAAGAGATTTTTCCCTGATTTCACTTGATTAATTCCACATTTTAAAGTTATATGACAGAATCACAGGTTCCATCCAATAATTCAAATCCTCCTGCTCCCCGAAACGTACCGCCACCTCCGCCACCTCCGCCATCGTCACAGATGCAACGCCAGTCGACACAAAGGTTGGATATGTCAACCAATACGAGTTCCACTCAACCGGCTCGTAATCGTCCGGGTAGTCCCCCACTGGTGCCTCCTTCTTCTGTAACTGCCAAAACTAGCCCTCAAACTCCGACGCTGAGTTTAGCGCAGCTAATTAGACAAGCTTATGATTTAGAATATTCTGATCTTCATTTGGGAGTAGGTGAAATCCCCCGTTTCCGCAACCGAGGAGAAATTCAGACAACGGATTATCCCGAAACAGATAAAGATACATTTATCAGTTGGTTGCGGGAGGTGTTGACAGATGCAGAAATTCAGCATTTTCAAGAGCATCTAGAATTTGATGGTGCAACTCAGTACGACTTTGCCCGCGTGCGGATTAATGTTTTTGGCTCCCTCAAAGGCTATGCAATGGTGCTGCGGTTAATTCCTCTGAAAATCTTGTCTATGGAACAGTTGAGATTACCGACAATTTTACGGGATATTTGCCATTACCATAAAGGGTTGATTTTAGTTACGGGGCCAACTGGTTCTGGTAAATCGACGACAATGGCGGCGATGATTGACTACATCAATAGAGAGATGGCTAAACATATCATCACCATTGAAGATCCGATTGAATTTGTCCACCAAAGCCGCAAATCTTTAGTCAAACAACGGGAAGTAGGAATGCACACCCGGAAATTTGACAACGCTTTAAAAGCAGCTTTGCGGGAAGATCCCGATTTGATTCTGGTGGGGGAAATGCGCGACAAGGAAACGGTGAATACTGCCCTAAAAGCGGCTCAAACAGGTCACTTGGTCATGGGAACTCTGCACACTAATAGTGCGGTGAAAACTATTGAGCGGATTCTCAATCTTTACGCAGGTGAGGAACAAGAGGCAATGCGGGTGGCAATTTCTGAGTCTTTAGTGTCAGTGGTTGCTCAAGGTTTATGCCGCACAACTGATGGTAAGCGGGCGGCTTTTCACGATATCCTGATCAATACTGAGGCAATCAAAGAATGGATCAAGGATGGTAAGTATGATGAAATTACTGAGCTGATGAAGCAAGCCAGTTTTGACGGTATGATTACCATGAATCAATCTTTGCTGAATCTTTACCAAGAAGGTCGGATTACAGAAGAAACGGCTCTGGAAATGTCGCCGACTCCTAATGAAATGGCACAGTTTCTCCGAGGACGAGTTTAGGTAAAATAGGGGGTAAAACTTTGTTTTCCCTCAACCCTATAACTGACTTGACCACAGATAAACTATCTAAACCCCAGTTGTTTAAAGGTATTGCCCTTTTTACACCAGCAGGAGATTTAATTTACTGCATCGACCCTAACAAGCAGGGTCGATGGCATTTACATTTGTGTGCGGCTTTGCAAGAAATCTTAGATTTACCAGAACCGCCACACTTTTTAGTACCTTGTTATACTGCAACTATTGACCACTGGTTAGATCCACAGACGCATCAAGTCAGAACTTTTGCGGAAGCGTATCCAGCAGTGATCCGTCATCAGGCTGTACTTAACGCCATTTTTGGTACGGAGTTAGTTTGGCAAACCGCACCTTGGCAAGAGGGTTTGTGCGATCGCATGGTATTATCCACATATCGCTCAACTTTTCCCCAACTTTGGGAAGACCATGATTTAATTGTGGATTTGGATTGTTCACAATCGAAACCTAAGTATTATCCACCTGCCATAGCTACGCAAAAGTTACAGTTACAAGCAGAGTGCTATGTTTTGCGCCTGTTTGTGGCTGGACATAGTATGAATACCCAACGCATCCTTCAGAATTTCCACGAACTTTTAGAGCGATCGCTGGGGTATCCTTACACCATGAAGGTGATTGATGTTTTAACGAATCCTGAACAGGCGGAAATTGACCAAGTTTCGGCAACTCCAACTCTGGTTAAGGTTTGGCCGCAACCGATTCGGCGCATTGTGGGAGAGATTGATAATGTCGATAAACTTTTACAGATGTTGGGCGCTAAGGAGAAAATTTAATCTTTCTGTTGAAGGATGTTCTAAATACTGTAACTGATTTAGTTATATAGGGTGGGTGATGTGAGGGTTGGGATTTTTGATGACGAACCGCCTTCGCGCAGCGTATGCCCCCAGGGCTTTAGTCGCCTTCGCGTAGCGTCTCCCCTTGGGAGAAGATCGCCAAGGGAAGAAAGATGGAATTAATAGCAAGTAGTTATCAGTTGAATTACTGGATCTAAGTCCCCCACCATACACCTGATAACTGATAACTGATAACTGATAACTGATAACTGAATTTTGGGGATTTAATTGATGCAACAAACTCTAGATTTGTGTCAACTTAATCGGGGTAAGGTTGTTTCTGTTCGCGGTAGTGTGATTGATGTGCGATTTTCTCAACAGCTTCCTGATGTTTATAGTCGGTTGGTGGCTGGGGAAAATCAGTGTGTGGTGATGGAGGTAATGACTCATCTCGATGCGGAAACGGTGCGCGGAATTGCTTTGACACCAACATCAGGTTTGGCGCGGGGGTCTGTGGTAATTAATACAGGACATCCCTTGCAAGTTCCGGTGGGGAAACGACTGCTAGGGAGAATGTTTAATGTGTTTGGGGAGACGATTGATCGTAAAGTAGAAATATCTGGGGGAGAATGGCGATCGCTTCATCAGCCACCAGTACCCCTAATTCAGCAGTCTACAAGTTCAGAAATTCTGGAAACTGGGATTAAAGCTATTGATATTCTCGCACCTTTAGAACGGGGTGGTAAAGCAGGTTTATTTGGTGGTGCGGGTGTGGGTAAAACTGTACTAATTACGGAGATGATTCACAACATAGTGAGTGAGTACCAGGGAATTAGTCTATTTTGTGGAATTGGTGAACGTAGCCGGGAAGCGGAAGAACTATATCGTGATATGCAAGAAGCGGGGGTGTTAGAAAACACGATCATGATTTTTGGTCAAATGAATGAACCACCTGGGGCGAGGTTTCGTGTAGGACAAGCAGCTTTAACAATGGCGGAATATTTCCGTGATGATGTCAAGCAAGATGTGTTGTTGCTGATTGACAATATCTTTCGGTTTATCCAAGCTGGACAAGAAGTTTCCGGGTTAATGGGGCGACTTCCTTCCCGTGTTGGTTATCAACCCACTCTAGAAACAGAACTGGCTGAATTAGAAGAACGCATCGCTAATACCGCAACTGGCGCGATTACCTCCGTACAAGCTGTATATGTTCCCGCCGATGATTTCACCGATCCAGCCGCAGTTCACACTTTTGGTCATTTATCAGCATCAATTGTCTTGTCTCGTAAACGTGCAAGTGAGGGATTTTATCCAGCCATTGATCCGTTAAAGTCCAACTCTAAAATGCTGACACCGCCAATTGTGGGAAAGCATCACTACCAAATAGCCCAAGCAGTCAGACAAACCTTAGCCAACTATGAAGACCTTAAAGATATTATCGCCATTTTGGGCATAGAAGAACTTTCCGCTAGCGATCGCCAAACAGTTACCCGTGCTAGAAGACTAGAGCGATTTTTAACCCAACCCTTCTTTACTACAGAACAATTTACCGGAAAACCAGGGAAACTGGTGAGTTTAGCAGATGCACTTACAGGATGCGATCGCATTCTCAACGATGAATTCTCCGATTATCCAGAGCGATCGCTTTATATGATTGGCACAGTTGATGAAATAATTCGTAGTTCGTAATTCGTAGTTCGTAATTAATAAAATTTAGTATGAAATTAAGAGTTTTATTACCTACACAAATTTTGTTAGAAGAAACAGCTAATAAAATCAATGCCGAAGCTGAAAATGGTGCTTTTTGTATATTACCACATCATATAGATTTTGTAACTGCACTCGTCCCCGGAATTTTATCATTTGATTCACAACAAGGAGAAGAAGTATTTCTCGCTGTTGATCAAGGAATTTTAGTTAAATGTGGTGCAGAGGTTCTCGTCTCAACTAGAAATGCTATCCGGGGTAATAACTTAGAAACATTACAGCAAACAGTAGAAACACAATTTAAAACCTTAAATGAAAGAGAAAAAATGGCTCGTTCCGCCGCCGCTAAATTAGAAATCGGTTTTATTCGAGGTCTTGTAGAAATGGGAGGTGCAAGTAGTGAAGCCCCCACATAATTCATCACCAAAAAAAAGCCAACAATCAGAGACAGACTTTCAAAAGCAGATCAGAACCAAATCAGCCCGTAAACTGCAAGCACGAAGGCGAAAAGACCAAAGTATTTGGTTTAACTTAGGTGTAATTGGTCTTGTTGGCTGGTCTATAACCATTCCGACCTTAATTGGTATTGCTATAGGCATTTGGATTGACACAAGATGGCCTAGCCAATACTCCTGGACATTAATGATGCTATTTATTGGCATTGTTCTGGGCTGTCTTAATGCTTGGTTTTGGGTACAACAGGAAAGTCGAAATGAATAGAATACAGAACCTCACCCCCAACCCCTCTCCTTACTAAGGAGAGGGGAGAATGATAGTTATTAAATGCGAGTTTATAAAGAATTGGTATTACACAAAAACCTCTCCCACTCTCATTCCTCAGTGTACTCTGTGTCCTCTGTGGTTAAAATTTCCAAATATTGATCCCTATAGAGAGTAATCATGAACAACATTATATATTTGTTAATTGCCTTGCCATTAGGATTTACATTGGGAATCTTCTACTTCGTAAACCTGTGGATAACAGTGCGACAAATACCAACAACTCAATGGCCATTTCGGTTAATTGTGGGTAGCTTCGTTGGTCGTACCAGTATCACAATACTCGGCTTATATTTGATTATGGATGGAAACTGGAAACGAATGCTAATTAGTCTTTTTGGATTTGTATTAGCACGGAGTATTTTAATAAACTACTGGCAACCAAGACAGGAATATAACGATGGAAATTAGTCCTGATCATATAATTTTTTGGCAGTGGGGATTTATTAAGCTGAATGCCACTATTGTATTTACTTGGCTGGTCATGTTTCTCTTAGTTCTGGTTTCTTGGCTGATAACACGTAACCTAAAAGTAAAACCGCAAATTTCACGTTGGCAAAACATCTTAGAAATCATTGTAGATGCCATTAATCAGCAAATTCGGGAAGTTAGTCAACAGGAACCCAGTCAATATTTACCTTTTATCGGGACTTTGTTTCTGTTTATAGTTGTCGCCAATATGTTAACAATTGTGCCTGGTTATCAACCACCCACAGGTTCCCTTTCCACTACAGCCGGATTAGCTTTGTGTGTCTTTGTTGCAGTGCCATTATTCGGCATTTTGAATCGAGGTTTATTAGGTTATTTAAGGAATTACATTCAGCCTACACCTTTAATGTTGCCTTTCAATATTATTAGTGAATTTTCCCGGACTTTGGCTTTAGCAGTTCGTTTGTTTGGCAATATTATGAGTGGGACTATGCTAGTGGCTATTTTGTTATCTCTTGTTCCTCTGTTTTTTCCGATTTTGATTCGTTTATTGGGGCTTTTAATTGGGATTATTCAAGCATATATTTTTGCAATTTTGGCAATGGTGTATATTGCTTCTGCTACTCGCGTTTATCGGCGGACAGAGGTAAATAATTAGGGGTTTCACGCAGAGGCGCAGAGGCGCAGAGAGAGAGTAAGAGTTGAGTTTTGAATTTTATACACTAATTTCGGTAGTAATTATGAAGACAGATGAATATAGATAATCTTGGTTTGATTGGTATGGTTTCGATTATTATGGCTGGCTTGACGATTGCAATAGGTTCTATTGGCCCAGCAATTGCGGAAGGTTGGGCGGTGGCGAGGGCTTTGGGTGCAATGGCGCAACAACCAGACCAAGCTAATACTATTACTCGCACTTTATTTGTGGGTTTGGCAATTATTGAATCTACGGCTATTTATTGTTTTGTGGTATCAATGATTTTGATTTTTGCTAATCCTTTTTGGGACTATTTTACTAGCTCATAATTAAGGGAAAGATTATCTATGCTGATTGATTGGTTTACAGTCATCGCTCAAATTATTAACTTTCTAATTCTGGTTTTTCTGTTGTGGCGTTTTTTGTATAAACCCATAACTAAAACTATGCAAGAACGCCAGCGCAGAATTACAAATCGTTGGGAGGAGGCGCAAGTAAAACAAGAGGAAGCAGCACAAGAAGCAGAATTATATCGTCAAAAGCAACAAGAATTAGACCAGCAACGCGCAACTTTCATAAATGAAGCTAAAACCCAAGCCGAAGAGGAACGTAAACAACTAATCAACCAAGCCCGCCAAGAAGTTGAGTCAATGCAGACAGGATGGCGCGAAGCAATTCAACGAGAACAAGATGAATTTTTAGCAACTTTACGCCAACGAGTACAAGAACAAACTTATGCAATTACTCGCCGCACTTTACAGGATTTAGCAGACGCTAACTTAGAACAACAAACAATAAAAGTGTTTCTAAATCGTCTCCAAACATTAGATGAGACACAACGCCAAGAAATCACACAGAAATCAGCAACAGAAATTATCATTTATAGCAGCTTTGATATACCCCAAACCCAGCGTCAAGAAATTATTAAAATTTTGCAGTCACAGCAAATAATTAACAGTAAAAATATTAAATTTACAACCTCCCCTGACCTAATCTGCGGCATAAAATTACAAATATCCAACTATCAAATTTCCTGGACATTCGACGACTACCTGCAAACATTATCAGAACAATTTTCCACAATCATCAAACAAACCACAAATAAACCTTAATTCTCCTCTCTTCTCTCCGCGCCTCTGCGCCTCTGCGCGAAACAAACTCATGAATAAAAATCCCCTACAAACACTCCTAAATAACACCTTTACAACCTTTGAACAAGTATTAAATAACTATCAACCCCAAATCCAAACTCGTGAAATTGGCATAATTAAATCCCTAACTCAAGGAATTGCCAACATTTCAGGTTTACCCAACGTCAAAGCCGATGAACTTCTGCGTTTTTCCGGCGATATATTAGGAATTGCCTTTAACTTAGATGCAAATGAAATTGGTGTAATCTTATTAGGTAACAGCCAACATTTAGCAGCTGGACAAGAAGTACAACGCACCGGGAGAGTTTTAGATGTACCCGTAGGCGAAGGACTTTTAGGACGAGTGCTAAATGTAACTGGTCAAGCTTTAGATAATCAAGGAGCAATTCAGGTAACAGAACGCCGTCCAGTAGAACGACAAGCCGCCGCAATCATGGATCGCGCCCCCGTAACAATACCGTTGCAGACAGGTATAAAAGTTGTCGATGCTTTGGTTCCCATTGGTAGGGGACAACGAGAATTAATTGTAGGCGATCGCCAAATAGGCAAAACAGCGATCGCCACTGATACTATAATTAATCAAAAGCAGCAAAATGTCATTTGTATTTACTGCGCCATTGGTAAACGCGCCTCATCCGTCGCCAAAGTAATCGCTGACTTGCGCCAACATAACGCAATGGACTACACCATTGTCGTAGTAGCATCTGGGGAAGATCCACCAGGATTACAATATATCACCCCCTATGCAGCTACAACCATTGCAGAATATTTCATGGAAAAAGGGCGTGATGTCTTAATTGTCTACGATGATTTAACTCATCACGCTTGGGCTTATCGGGAACTTTCCCTGTTACTGCGTCGCCCTCCTGGGAGGGAAGCATATCCTGGTGACATTTTTTACATTCATTCCCGATTATTAGAACGTGCTACCCACCTACGTGCAGAACTTGGCGGTGGTTCACTCACAGCATTACCCATTGTGGAAACCCAAGCCCAAAATCTTTCTGCGTATATTCCCACTAATTTAATTTCCATCACCGATGGACAGATTTATTTATCTCCTGACTTGTTTCAAAAAGGTGTGTTACCTGCGGTAGATGTAGGTAAATCAGTTTCCAGGGTGGGAGGAAAAACCCAATTACCAGCTTATAGCGCTGTCGCGGGAGATTTACGGCTTTCTTACTCGCAATTTCAGGAAGTAGAAGTTTTCGCTCGTTTTGGTACTCAGCTAGATGAGGAAACCCGCCAAACCTTAGAAAGGGGGCGACGTGTGCGAGAAATATTAAAGCAGCCTCAATATCAACCCTTACCCGTAGCAGAACAGATAGCTGTGTTGTTAGCTGTGACAGAAGGTATTTTTGACGACATCCCCCTAGATAAAATTCAGGAAGCGGCTAGGGCTGTACGTCAACAAGTTACAGAACAATTATCTGAAGTTAGCCAGCGTATTCAAGCAGGAGAAAAGCTGAGTGATCAAGATAGGAATGCTTTGTTAAGTGTAGCCCAAGAGGCAACAGCATTCTTGAAACCCCAGGAGGAATCAGAAAATGCCCACCATTGAGTTATTAAGAGCAAAAATTGGCAGTGTTCAAGATTTGCAGTCTGTAGTCAAAACAATGAAAGCGCTGGCTGCTGTCAGTATTAGACAATATCAAACAGCAGTTGAATCCTTAGCCGACTATAACCGCACCATTGAAATGGGGTTACAAATTGTCCTCAGACAGCGATATTTTTCTGAACAACGGGGTATTTTAGCATCTGCAAATACCAGTAAATCATATAATTCTTTCGGTGTGATTATATTTGGCTCAGACCAAGGCTTATGCGGTCAATTTAATGAACAAATAGCAAATTTTGCAGTAGAGCAACTGAACGATTTACAGCCAAAACATATTAAAATTGTCGCAGTTGGGGCGCGGTTAATTTTGCCCTTAGAAGCATCAGGAAAAACCATCACAGAGCAATTTTCTGTTCCCAATTCCGTCACCGAAATCACTGCAATGGTGCAGGAAATATTACTAAAAATCGAACAATGGCAAACACAGCAACAAGTCGAGCAGATTGTGTTGTTTTACAACAAATCCCTTTCTGGTGCATCCTATCGCCCTACAAATTTACGCCTTTTACCAGTTGACCCCAATTGGTTAAAGAATTTAGAAAAAAAGGCTTGGTCTACCCCAGTATTACCAACCTTCACAATGGATGAAAATCAATTATTTTCCGCATTAATTCGCCAGTATTTATTTATATCTTTATACCTGGCTCTTGCCGAATCTTTAGCTAGTGAAAACGCCAGTCGCCTTTCCTCAATGCAAGCTGCGGAAAAGAATATCGAAGAACGTTTATCAGACTTCAACGCTGACTATCGCCGCCAACGCCAAAGTTCCATTACCGCCGAACTCCTCGATATAGTCTCTGGTTTTGAAGCTTTGACCCAACCGCAACGTTAAAAAATACATAACCTCACCCCCAACCCCTCTCCTTATCAAGGAGAGGGGAGACACAAGTGATCCGATCCCCCTAAATCCCCCTTATCAAGAGGGACTTTGATTCTAGTTCCCCCCTTCTCAAGGGGGGCTAGGGGGGATCAAAACGCTGTTATGCAACTTGATAAGACTTGTGTGTACACTGTAGCCTTATCAAGGAGAGGGGAGACTTATCAAAAGTCTTGTGGGGTCGGCATCTTGCCCGCCCTCATTCTGCAAGTCATATCATGTCCATTTAAACACTTATAATTAAACGTAGATTGGGTTGAAGAACCTACAGAATAATCCAACATCAAAAATCCTGGTTTAGTGTGAATTTCACCAACTTCCAGCCAACCTACAAATAATTTTATATTTCCAGATTTATAAAAGAACACTATGAATTCACCTGATACCCAGAATTATCAATATCAATTTGGTGGTAGTCTTCCTGCTAACGCACCTAGCTACGTGACACGCCAAGCGGATGAGGATTTGTATCAGGCTGTGAAAGCTGGAGAATTTTGTTTTGTCCTCAACTCTCGACAAATGGGCAAATCCAGTTTGCGTGTCCGCACAATGCAACGGTTACAAGGTGAAAAAGTTGCTTGTGTAGCTATTGATTTAACTGCAATTGGAACATCAGAGATTACATCTGAACAATGGTATGCGGGGATTATTGATACTATTGCTGATTCTGAAAATTTAAATTTAGGTGAGCAGTTTGATTTAGATGAGTTATGGTCAGAAAATTCTCGTCTTTCCGATGTGCAGATTTTTGGAAAATTTATTGACAAATTACTAAAATTAAATTCTACACAGATTGTTATTTTTATAGATGAAATTGATAGTGTTCAAAGTTTAACATTTCCGGTTGATGATTTTTTTGCTTTAATTCGAGCTTTTTTTAATCAAAGAGTTGATAATCCAGAATATCAACGCATTACTTTTGTGCTTTTGGGAGTAGCTACCCCTTCCGATTTAATTCGAGATAAAAAGCGCACTCCTTTTAATATTGGCACAGGAATTGAATTAACCGGATTTGAATTTGCAGAAGCTTTACCGTTAATAGGCGGATTTTCTGGACAAACTAGCAACCCTGAAGCTGTATTAAAAGCAATTTTAGATTGGACGGGAGGACAGCCATTTTTAACTCAGAAAATTTGTGCATTTGTCCGTCAATCTGAAACTGTAATTACCCCAGGTGAAGAAGCTGCTTTTGTAGAGAATTTAGTCAGAAATAAAGTAATTGAAAATTGGGAAAATCAAGATGAACCAGAGCATTTTAGAACAATTCAAAACAGAATTTTAAAAAGGGATGAACAGAAAGCAGCATACTTATTAGATTTATATCAGCAAGTATGGCACTCAGACGGAATTGATATTGATAGTAGTATTGAACAAAGTGATTTACAGTTGGCAGGAATTGTTGTTAACAAGGATAGTAAACTAAAGGTTTATAATCAAATTTATCAAACCATTTTTGACAACTTATGGATTGAGAAAACTTTAGCGAATTTACGTCCTTATGCCGATAATTATCGTCAGTGGATATTATCTGAGAAAAAGGACGAATCTCGGTTATTGAGAGGAAATGCTTTAGTAGAAGCGGAAAGTTGGGCGAAGGATAAAAGTTTAGGTTATCAAGATAAAGATTTTTTAGCAGCTAGTCATAAACGACAGAGAGAAGAGGAACTAGCAGAAACAGAAAGACAGGCAGAATTAGAAAGAGAAAGGAAAGAAAAGGAAGGGGCAGAAAGGGCTAGAAAAATTGAAGCTGAAGCTAAACAGGAAGCTGAAAAGCAATTGGTAACTGCTAGAAAAAGAATGCGTTTTGGGGTAGTGGTTCTATTTGTTACTTTAGGGCTTACCGGGTTATTAGGAATAGCTGCATTTAAAAAGCTTGAAACTGCTAACAGAAATATCAAGGAACTCAACCAATCTATTACTAAAATTAAAAAATTATCAGAAGTAGCTTCTCAACTGCAACAAAAAGGTAAAACAAACGAAGCGAATCAGTCTTTAAATATTGCCGGGTTGGTTTTGCAAGATAAAATTAAGAATCCCCAACTAAAAGAGGCTTTGTTAGATAGTGCGCTGGTTTTAGGGTCTCAATACTTAGTTGAGGAAAGAAATGAGGAAAACAAAACAGAGAATTTAATAAAATCTGAGATTTTTACTCCCAGTATAAAAGAATTATCAAGACTAGAAAGTGAAATTGATATAAAAAATTCAACCAATTTAGCTACTTTAGTTTATATATACTATGTTAAAGGTAAATTAGAGGAAGGATCAGATAAAGCTAAGGCTTTAGCAGATTATAAGAAAGCTGAAGAACATCTGAATAGTCTAAAATCTCAGTTTAAATCTAATGTTGATTTATTTACTTTAGACCTAAATATTCTCTACAATGGCAATGCGGATATTGTGGCTTTGCTTTATCGTCAACTTAAAGAATTAGACGAATCTAATGCAGTTTATGCTCAATCTTTAAAGGAGCATTTATTGAATGAATTAGATTATTTAATGCAGCAACATCGATGGAGGGAAGCAGATGAAAAAAATTGGCAGTTCATTCTCTATTCAGCCGGAAGAGAAAGCGAACGTTTTTTAGAATTAACTAATGTCAGAAACTTTAATTGTGGTGATTTGAAAAAACTGGATACACTTTGGGTAAATAACTCCAAGGGGCATTTTGGCTACAGTGTGCAGAAAGAAATATATTTGGCTAGTGGCAATTCTCTCGATTTTGATTGGGAAAAGGGAGAATTTGTAAACTGGAACGAGAAAGGGTATAATGATTTTGCTAATAGATTGGGATGGCAAGTGAAGGGTCAGTGGAGAAGATATTCAGAATTACCCAAGAACCTCAGAGATGAAGAAGGGGAAAAATCCATGAGGGGAGAACTTCCGGGGTGGAGGGGCGACTCGGAAGAGCATTGGTGGGTGGTACTTCTCTCTTCTTGCAGAGACTTGTAAAGTGTAACAGATAAGGCTTAAAGAATATTGTAAAGATTTATTTACGGGATAATTTGAACGGAAGAATAAGGTTTTCGTCGATTCCATACCTGGCACAAGCTCTCGATTCTGCAAGGCGCTTCACAGAACCAAATAGAGAGAGAAAAAAACAGCTAATTTAAAGTCTTAAATATTACCAAAAATCAGCAAATATCTGCAAAAAAGAACTTTTTAGTCATAAATAGAGACACTGCTCCTACCTTCATCTCAAATCATTGACTGTTATTTCTAAAAATCGTCCCTGCAACTTGCGAATTGTAACAATTAGCAAAAATAAATTTCTCAGCCACATCAACAACTTCTGGATTACTTGCCTCCCAATTATCCCAAGGTAATCGCATCTGTCCAGGTGATACTTTTTTACCTTTGCCTTTGATTACTTTCGGCAGAAATTGACTACCCCAAAAATAGCGTTTTTCTGTTTTCGCCTTCGGTTTGTACTTCTTACAAAAACCTCGATATTTAGCAGCACATTCAGTCAAAACTAATAGGTTGGGTTGCAATACTTCTCGGTTAACCTCTCCCCCAACCCCTCTCCTGCAAGGAGAGGGGAGATAGTTTCCCCCATTCCCTTGTAGGGAAGGGGGGCTAGGGGGGTTAGGTCTGCTTTATCCCCAAAGTATTGGGTTAGGTTGTAGCTTGCTTCCTGTAGGGTACGTAGTGAAACCCAACAAAACCCACCCAGTATTTTCGATGTTGGGTTTCGTTCCTTGCTCCGCAACGCTGACGCGAACAACCCAACCTACGCCTGTGCTGTGAAAAAGGGTTTCCCAAAAATGTGATGTACAGTTCAAAATTAACTTAAATTCGCGGTTATTGCACCGAATAGTTACGTGATAGCTGTATCCTAGTTTTAAGTCGCGCTGTAGTCGTGGCATAAAAAGAACTGGTTGTCCTGTAATTATCCCAATACTATCTATGCCTTTTAACATTTTTCCTAAAACCCCAAAACCTGAACCTTCAGAGATGACTGGTTTAATCAAAATATCGGGATGTGACAACCCGAAGCGGTGCGGGGATATTATTTTTATTCATGGGTTAGGTGGTAACGCACGAGGAACTTGGCATCCAGAAGAACGACAAGACGATGATAATTTCTGGTTAACATGGCTAGCACAAGAACGACCAGATTTAGGTATTTGGTCATTTGGCTATAAAGCTGAAGCCTTTGAGTGGAAGGGTTCAACAATGCCACTTTTTGACCGTGCTAGTAATTTACAGGCATATTTAGAAGTTAATAATATTGGCAACTACCCAATAGTTTTTATCGTTCATAGTATGGGTGGTTTATTAATCAAAGAAATGCTGCGTAATGCTCAGACATTTCAAAAAACAGCAGTTCTTGAACAGACAAAAGGCATTGTATTTCTCGCCACTCCTCACACTGGTTCCCATCTCGCTAACTTAGTCGAGAAAATTAGTATTGTGGCACGAACTACTGTTAGCGTTGATGAACTGAAAGCACATCTTCCACAACTGCGTCAACTAAATGAGTGGTATCGTCAAAATGTTGATGCTTTAGGTATTGCAACAAAAGTTTATTTTGAAACAAGACCCACCAAAGGCTTTTTAGTTGTAGACCCAGATAGTGCTAACCCAGCCATCAAAGATGTCCAACCTACCCCTACAGATGACGACCATATTTCTATCACCAAGCCAAAATCAACAAATAATTTAGTTTACATGGGAGTTAGTCAGTTTATTAAGCAAAAATTGCTAACTAATCCAACCATTCTTGAACAACCACCAACAATAGTAAAAGAGAATCACTCATCAATAATGTATGAAAATCCTGATGGTCAAGTTCCTCTTAACTCCCATTTTTATATCGAGCGTCCAGAAGATGAAATTAAATGTTATGAATCCATCCTCCAACCGGGGGCATTAATTCGCATCAAAGCCCCGCAGAAGATGGGCAAAACTTCCTTAATCAGTCGCATTCTCGACCATAGTAAACAAAAAGGTTATCACACAGTTTCGCTTAATTTATGGAGTAAAGAAAATCTTACCGACCTCAATAATTTTTTGCAGGGATTTTGTGCAGTTGTCAGTGAAGAATTAGGGCTAGAAGAACAAATAGATAAATATTGGAAACCCCGATTAAGCAGTCAAATTAACTGCACTAATTATTTAAAAAAATACTTATTAAAAAATATTGATGCTCCTCTAGTATTAGGCTTAGATGATATTGATCAAATTTTCCCATATACCGAAATTGCCCAAGCATTTTTCGCTCTCCTCCGAGCTTGGCACGAAAACGGTAAAAACGAAGAAATATGGCAAAAATTACGTTTAGTAATTGCTCATTCTCAAGAAGCATATATTTCTTTAAATGTCAATCAATCCCCCTTTAATGTGGGTTTATCTGTGGAAATAGGAGAATTCAACGCTACACAAATAAAGGAATTAGTCCAACGACACAAATTAAATTGGTCAGATTCACAAATCGAGCAATTAAGGGGAATGATTGATGGACATCCTTATTTATTAAGAACTGCACTTTATCAAATTGGCACAGGTAATTTAACTTTAGAACAATTCCTGAAAGTTGCTCCCACAGACGAGGGATTATATAGAGGCTTTTTACGTCCCTATCTTTCCCTACTGGAACAAGATGAATCGTTAAAAAGAGCAATGCAAAAAGTTATTAAGAGTGATATTCCTGTTCAGTTAGATTCTGCCCAAAGTTTTAAATTACGCAGTCTAGGCTTAATTGAATTTAAAGGAAATGAAGTTGAATGCCCTTGTAATTTATATCGGCTTTATTTTGGAAAACGCCTATCACAATAATTACGAGAGGCTCAGAGGATGTTTGAAAAGTCCTATTGTCGGTAACAAAACATTCTAGATCCCCCTAAATCCCCCTTAAGAAGGGGGACTTTGATTCTAATTCCCCCCTTAAAAAGGGGGGCTAGGGGGGATCTGCGAGTGCCTAAAATCACAGCCAACCACTTTTCAAACACCCTCTCAGATCCCCGACTTCTTCAAGAAGTCGGGGATCTTTCTTGCTTTACGAATTACGAATTACCTCCAAAGTCTGCACCAAAAAAGCCCACTTATCTGCGGCTTCTTCAATAATCTTCGCCGTAGGCTTACCCGCCCCATGTCCCGCCTTTGTCTCAATTCTAATTAACACAGGCGCATCACCAGCGTGATTCGCTTGCAAAGTTGCCGCAAATTTGAAACTATGAGCAGGGACAACACGATCATCATGGTCAGCCGTGGTAATTAAAGTTGCTGGGTAAGCTGTCCCTGGTTTGAGGTTATGCAGTGGCGAATAACTATAAAGTGCGGGAAATTCCTCTGGTTTATCTGGGGAACCATATTCGGGAACCCAAGCCCAGCCAATGGTAAATTTATGGAATCGCAACATATCCATCACACCGACAGCCGGCAAAGCTGCACCAAATAACTCCGGACGCTGAGTCATACAAGCACCCACCAGTAAACCGCCATTACTACCACCTGCGATCGCTAATCTTGCATGTCGTGTATAATTGTTATCAATCAACCACTCAGCCGCAGCAATAAAATCATCAAACACATTCTGCTTTTTCTCCTTCATCCCGGCTTGATGCCATTCTTCGCCATACTCCCCACCACCGCGTATATTTGGCATAGCATAGACACCCCCCATTTCCATCCATACCAACGTACTCACAGAAAAACTGGGAGTCATTGAGACATTAAAACCACCGTAAGCATAAAGGTAAGTGGGATTATTACCATCTAATTGCATCCCTTTTTTATGAGTAATAAACATTGGCACTTGAGTACCATCTTTACTGCTGTAAAAGATTTGTTTTGTCTCATAATCATCAGGATTAAAATCTACCTGTGACTGCCGGAAAAGTTCACTTTTACCCGTTACCATGTTGTAGCGATAAATAGTACCTGGTGTAGTGAAACTGGTAAAACTATAAAAAGTTTCCGTATCATCACGCTTACCACCAAAACCACCTGCTGAACCAAGTCCTGGTAATTCTACCTCACGCACTAACGCCCCATTCAGGTCAAAAATTTTGATTTGGGTACGTGCATCTTGGAGAAAATCAACCACAAATTGATTATTGAGAATGTTGGCACTTTCCAGAGTCGCCACAGACTGAGGAATAATTTCTTGCCAATTTTCCTGAGCCGGATTTTTGGTATCAATGGCAATTAATCTGCCTCGCGGAGCATTTAAATCAGTACGCAAATAAAATATATGCTCATCATGTTCAATAAAACTATAATCAGCTTCAAACTGATTAATCAGTTCTACAACTTCAGCATCAGGGTTAGTTAAATCTTTGTAGAAAACTAAATTTTTCGCATCAGTTCCCAGCCAAACAGAAATAATCAAATAACTGCCATCTTCAGTGACATTACCACTAAAACCCCATTCTTTCTGGTCATCACGATGGTAAATTAAAACATCTTCAGATTGGGGAGTACCCAGTTGATGATAATAAAGCTTTTGATAATAATTGACATCTTCTAATTTAGTCTTTTCATTTGGTTCATCATAACGACTGTAGAAAAAACCTTGATTATCCTTTGTCCAAGATGCGCCAGAAAATTTAATCCACTTCAAATGGTCTTCTAGGTCTTCACCTGTTTCCACATCGCGGACTTTCCATTCTTGCCAATCTGAACCAGAGGTAGATAGACCATAAGCTAAAAGTTTACCATTTTCACTAATGGCTAATCCTGAAAGGGCAATAGTGCCATCTGTAGAGAGTTTGTTAGGGTCGATTAAAACTTTAGGTTCAGCGTCAAGAGTTTTGAGGGTGTAGAGGACGCTTTGGTTTTGCAGTCCATTATTTTTGAAATAAAAGTAGTTATTACCTTCTTTAAATGGGATGCCATATTTTTCATAATCCCACAGTTTAGTCAGGCGTTGTTTAATTTTTTCCCTAGCAGGAATTTCGTTTAAGTAAGCAAAAGTAATCTGATTTTCTGCCGAAATCCAGTTTCTTGTTTCTGCTGAGTCTGGGTCTTCTAACCAACGGTACGGGTCTGCAACTAAAGTACCGTGGTAGTTATCAACTTGATCACTTTTGTTGCTGATTGGGTATGACATAAGCAATGAAAAATTAAAGTTTAAAAATGTGTAAATTTACCCATGTCCCATTTCCAACCGCTAAGGGACTGACAAATAAAAAAATATGACAAATTTCCTTGTGGAGCAGGCATCTTGCCTGCTAATCACCAAGGACGGGCAGTCCTTGCCCTCTCCCACAAGATGGGATAATTTATGTTCTGGTCTTCCCTTAAGCATTTACTAATTTTTCGCCTTTGAGCATCCGCACTGCGGCTTCGAGTAAAGCTTCTTCGAGGTAGGGCTTGGTAAAGTAGCCACTAGCACCGAGTTGAATTGCCATTTGTCTGTGTTTGTCTGCACCTCGTGAGGTAAGCATGGCAATGGGTAGGTGGTTGAGGCTGGAATCTTTTTGGATGCGGGAGAGCAATTCCAGTCCGTCGCAACGGGGCATCTCGATGTCGCAAAATACGATATCGCAAGGTAGACCAGAACGGAGTTTGTCCCAAGCTTCCTGTCCATCTCGTGCCTGTTCAACGCGATAACCAGCTTTGTTAAATGTCAGCGAGAGTAACTCCCTAACTGTAATTGAGTCATCGACAATCAGCACTGTGGGATCAATTTTTTCTACCGTGGTTTCTGGGAGGTTGGGAATATCTTCTTGTTGCTGCCAAAGTTTATCACCATTGTGTTTAGAAATCCGTCCTTGGAAGATTTCAATAATCTCTAGTACATCAGCGATGGGCATAATGCGACCATCACCTAAGACGGTAGCACCAGCAACACCAATGGGTTTAGGTACGGGGCTTTCAAATTGCTTGATCACAATTTCTTGCTCACTCAGCACCAGGTCAATTTGTAGAGCAATCAAGGTATTTCCCGATCGCACTACCACAACTGAGACCATACCATCATCACGGTTGCCACCATAAACATTACCGCGACTCAGCTGACGATTGAAGGTTAAAAGTTCTTTCAACGGTTGGAAGGGTAGTAATGTATCGCGCCAAGAAATATAGGATTGTCCATCGGCGTGATGCTGAATACTGTTTACGGGTATATCTAGGGTATCTTCCACGCCGTCCATTGGGAAGGCAATCCGCGCTTTATCAGAGACACAGAATAGAGCTTTGCAAATACTTAAGGTTACTGGTAAGCGAATAGTAAAGGTGGTTCCTTTGCCAATAGCCGAATCTGTGTTGACTATACCGCGAATATCGCTAATTTCAGAACGCACTACATCCATTCCTACGCCACGACCGGAAATTTCATCTGCTTTGTCTTTGATACTAAAACCAGGCTGAAATAGCAGGTCATAGACTTCCATGCGCGAAATGGATTTGGCTTGAGTTGCTGTCATCATGCCAATTTGAACCGCTTTTGTCTTGACCCGTTCTGGATCAATACCTGCGCCGTCATCACCGACGGAAATCACTGTTTGGTGACCTTGGTAGAAGGCCCGAATCGTAATAACTCCTACGGGTTGTTTACCAGATTGTTGCCTGATTTCTGGCGTTTCGATACCGTGAGCGATCGCATTGTTGAGCATATGAGTCAACGGGTCGGTGAGATGATCTAAAATCATCTTGTCAATTAAGATATCTCCCCCTTCAATCACCAAATCCACTTGCTTACCATACTTAATGGCGTTGTCCCGTACTCCTCGCCGCAAGCGATCAATAGTTTGGGAAAAAGGCACCATTCGCGCTCGTGTGAGTCCCTCTTGTAGCTGGGTTGTCACTTGGCGGAACTGTCGCGCTACTCTTTCGGTTTCTTCAGTTACAAAGTCAATGTCACTGGCTGATTCACGCACCCGCACAATAAATTCAATCATTTCTTGGGATAGGGTGTGGAAAGGAGTGAAGCGATCCATTTCTAACTCACTAAAACCCATGTTTGAATGGGAATCATTAGTGTGCAAGTTCTTTTCTTTCGTTTCTTTCCGTTCTTTGGTTTTACGACTAGCCAGAAGAGAAGCTTCCAAAAGCGATCGCTCATACAATTCTTGCATCCTTGCTCCCACATCCGACAGATGTTGCACCTGAATCAGCAAGTTATCTAAAGATTGGCGTAACCGTTCATGATCCTGTTCTAAGGTGTTGCGGTTTACCACCAACTCCCCAACTAAATTGCTCATATCGTCCAGTTGCTTAACTGGCACTTTCATTGTTTCTTCAAATCTAGCAGTACGACGGTCTGAAGAACGGGCGATTTTGCTCGTCTGTAGTTTTGTTTTGTTCGGTGATGAATGGGAGATACTTTGATCTGCTTCTGCGAGGAGTTTCTCCAAATCGCTAAATTCATCATCCGCATCTGATAATTCAATGCTATTGCGCGGAGCTTGGTTAGTAGTTAGTTCAAATTGTGGTGCGTAGGATAGTTTGTCATTAAATACCGTTCCCTCTTGGTCATCGTCGCTTGTATTTAGCAAAGCTTCCAGGTCTGCAAAATCTTTTTCTGGTATTGAAGCATCCGAACTTTCTGCTGCTTCCTCTTCTAATAATGCTTCTAACTCTGCAAATTCATCTTGGATACCAGTAGGATCATTTTCTAGAGTAGCTTCTGCTGCTGAACTTACTGATGTTACCTCCTCTTCAGGCAAAACAACATTAGCATTTTCGCTTATTGGATCTGTGTTAAACAGATCATCTGATAAATTTGCTATCTTCTCTAATATGTCCTCACCAAATTCTAGATTCGACTCATCTGCACTGTAATCATCCGCATTATCCAATTGAACATAGGTTGAGTTATCTGTCTCGGATATTTCTGACCCTAAAATTTGCGGATTCTCATCCAGACTATCAAACAAATCAACTTCCAAATCAGCAAATACTGGCGGAGAATCGACAGCATCTATCTGTAGTGGTTCTTTTGTAAATTCTGGTGTTAAATCTAACGCTTCTGGCTCTTGAGCAAAGCCGCTAATTTCTTCGAGAGTCAAGTCCTGCTCATCGTCATCGTTAGAAGAGAAGGAATAGGATGCGGCTAAGTCAGCAAATAAATCATCTGACTCACCAGTATCTGATGGTAATTCCAAATCTGGCTCATCCAAATTCAGATCATCATCTTCCAGTTTCATACTGGTTAAGGACTCTGTAATTGCTACTGGCTCTTGGTCAAAGCCACTAATTTCTTCAAGACTCAAGTCCTGCTCATCTTCATCGCTGGAAGACAAGGAATGGGATGCGGCTAAGTCAGCAAATAAATCATCTGACTCACCAGTATCTGATGGTAATTCCAAATCTGGCTCATCCAAATTCAGATCATCATCTTCCAGTTCCATACTGGTTAAGGACTCTGTAAGAGTCAAGTCCTGCTCATCGTCATCGTTAGAAGAGAAGGAATGGGATGCGGCTAAGTCAGCAAATAAATCATCTGACTCACCAGTATCTGATGGTAGTTCCAAATCTGGCTCATCCAAATTCAGATCATCATCTTCCAGTTCCATACTGGTTAAGGACTCTGTAAGAGTCAAGTCCTGCTCATCGTCATCGTTAGAAGAGAAGGAATAGGATGCGGCTAAGTCAGCAAATAAATCATCTGACTCACCAGTATCTGATGGTAATTCCAAATCTGGCTCATGCAAATTCAGATCATCATCTTCCAGTTCCATACTGGTTAAGGACTCTGTAAGAGTCAAGTCCTGCTCATCGTCATCGTTAGAAGAGAAGGAATGGGATGCGGCTAAGTCAGCAAATAAATCATCTGACTCACCAGTATCTGATGGTAATTCCAAATCTGGCTCATGCAAATTCAGATCATCATCTTCCAGTTTCATACTGGTTAAGGACTCTGTAATTGCTACTGGCTCTTGGTCAAAGCCGCTAATTTCTTCAAGACTCAAGTCCTGCTCATCGTCATCGTTAGAAGAGAAGGAATGGGATGCGGCTAAGTCAGCAAATAAATCATCTGACTCACCAGTATCTGATGGTAATTCCAAATCTGGCTCATGCAAATTCAGATCATCATCTTCCAGTTCCATACTGGTTGAGGATGAGGGACTAAAATCTGCAATTTTGCCAAAAATATCACTAGAAGCCGCCGCAGCAAACAAACTCTCCTCTAAAGCTTTTGCGACATCCTGCTCAAGTACAGAAACAACTTCGTCTTGTTCTGTGGCGCTTTCCTGGTTCCAAAAGTCGTTTAAATTGTCTTCTACTTGAGTAAGTTCTATTGCTAGTGGAGGTGTTATCTCAAATAAATCACTAATTTCTGAATCATCATGAGACAGTTGTGGACTATCTGCAATATTATCAAAATCATCAAATAAAGCATCTAAAGTTAAAGACTCTGGCTGGACTATAGTAGGTTGTGCTTCTAAATCGTCATCCAGTAAAATCTCTTCTGTATCTGCATTATTTGCATTATTTGTTTCTACGAATAAGTCGTCAACACTGCTTTGTTGGTTAGTGGATATTTGTTCTGCTTGAGTTATTTCGCTTGTGGGCAGTAGTTTATTTTCATCTGGTGTTGATGCTAATAAATCACCGCTTAACTCATTTAGGTTAGTATTACCAGAATACTCCTGTGATTCGCTGTAAAGTGCCACAGATGTCGATTTATTTTGCTGATTTAGTTGTTCTGCTTCCGCCAAATTGTTGCCAAATAACAGGTTTAACTCTTCTGTTGTAGTTAGACTGCTGTCCAGATCATCATCGCTTTTACCTTCATCCAATGATAGAAAATCAGCTAAATCGCTATCAACATCTTCAATATTGCTGTCACTGAAATTTATTCCTAATTTATTAGCGGCGCTAATTTCTAAATTTTCCTCTTGTTGCCAAGTTTCATCTAGTTCGGGAGTATCACCTTCAAATAAATCAGCTAGGGTATTTAACTCAGATAATCCTACTAATGGGCCATGTTGGCCAATCTTGCTAATATCTGTGCCTTCTTGATAATTCAAGAATAACATCTGATTACTAGCAGTTTCCGGGACAGTGTTTTCTGTTGCGGCTGAAGTATCCTGAATCGGCTGAAGTTGATCGGATAGTTCAGTTAGGCTAGTTATGCTGTCTGTTGGCTGTAATATATTAGGCTCACTGGCAAAATTATTTGTGGTCGAAGACAGTTCTTCATTGGCTGTCGGTTCTACCACAGATGCTGGCTGGTGAGCAAACAAATCTTCAGGCTCTGACGACTCAGGTTCTGG
This sequence comes from Nodularia spumigena CCY9414, assembly GCF_000340565.2. Classification (NCBI taxonomy): domain Bacteria; kingdom Bacillati; phylum Cyanobacteriota; class Cyanophyceae; order Nostocales; family Nodulariaceae; genus Nodularia; species Nodularia spumigena. Next base: position 406,517 of record NZ_CP007203.1, on the reverse strand, counting down.
CAAGTTTAAGAGCGCTGCTAATCGCTGACTACTTACAATCTCGGTTTCTCTGCCTTGGAGAACTAATTCTTGGGCTTGTTTGATGTCGGTAATGACAATTTTGGCGAGGGTGAGATAGGTATTTTCCGGATTAGCGATCGCATTTGCAGCTGCTTGACATAATCTACACCAATGATGCAAATTCCACCTTTGCCCAAGTCTGACTAACTGCTGACAACATTGCTGAAGATTGTTCCGAGATTCGGGTGTTGTCTGTTTTTTAAACAGTTGCAACATTTCCCGCAGTACTGGTAACACCTGAGTTTCAAATTCATCCCCATATTCACCTACTGGCGGTGGTAAGAGCGAATCAGCTTCTGGAGATTCTACAAACAGGGGTGATTCTGTCGATGTACTTTCGGTGTCTGCTTCCAGATTGAGAATATCGTCCCGCAAGAACAGATCGGTAAGTGTGGTGACACTATCCTGCCAGTTTTGTTCTGCTTGTGTGGTGTTTTTCTTGACTTCTCCACTGCTGTTTTGTTGTACCAGCAATTCCAGATGCTCATACAGCCATACAAAGACCGGCTCAGTTTCTGACATCAGAGTATTAGCCGCCTCTTCGGACAGACCGAATGGCCCACTCAAATGTTCTAATAGCACCTTCAGGGTGTCACATACACCGAGAAATAAAGATTCTAACTTTTGGTCAACCTCAACCGGATGTTCTTTAAGAACTTTAAAACAATCTTCCAGGCGGTGGGAGGTGTGCTGAATGCTATTTAGCCCTAGCATAGCCGCACTTCCCTTAATAGAATGAGCCGCCCGGAAAACTTCGTTAACCATTTCCGGGTCGTTCAAGGTACTTTGGAGATTAAGTAACCCCTGCTCAATCGTATTCAGATGGTCTCTGGCTTCTTCTATGAAGTAACCTAAAATCCGCTGTTGTTGTTCCGGCAGCATAGCAAAAGTTATGAGTAGTGAGTGCTGAGTGGTCTTTGGTCATTTACTAATGACTAATGACTAATGACTAATGACTAATTAATTACCTGGAGTCGAGGGTTTCCACGCGGAAACGCTCTACGGAGGATATCAGGTCGCCGGAAACACCTACTAAAAGTTGTAAAGCTCCAGAAACGCGCTGGGCTTCTTGAGAGGTTTCTTGGGCTGTGAGTTCCACCGATTGCATAACGTGGGCGACGGCACGGGACGTTTCCGTCTGTTCTACGGTGTCGCTGGTAATTGAGCGCACCAGAGTGTCAATGCGATTTGCTACTTGAATGATATTTTCCAGCGATCGCTTGGCTTCTTCTGCCAATTTAGTGCCTTTAATTACCTGTTGTGTGCCTTCTTCCATTGCGGTCATGACTGAACCTGTTTCGCTTTGGATTTGCATAACAATCTGTTCAATTTCCTTTAAGGATTTGGCAGATTTATCTGCTAGCTGACGCACTTCATCTGCCACAATGGCAAACCCGCGTCCGGCTTCACCTGCTCTAGCCGCCTCAATACTGGCATTGAGTGCTAGCAAATTGGTACGGGAGGCAATCTGAGAAATTAACGCCACAATTTTAGAAATTTCCTGAGAAGATTCGGCTAATCGCTTCACCTTCCGGGTAGTTTCTGCTACAGTTTCGCGAATTTCTAAAATCCCCGCCACAGTATTTTCTACTGCTTCCCCACCTTTGAGGGCGATCCTACTAGCATCACCGGCGACAATTTCGGCTTCTCGCGCCGCTTCTGCTACCCTTTGAATCGATTCAGTCATCACCTGTACTGAATTTAAGGTTACACCTAACTCTTCTGCTTGTCGCAAGGCATCACTAGATAAAGCTCTAGCAAAGGTTTCGGAGTTGGTTGAACCTTTTGTTACCTCCTTTGCTGCCACTTTTACTTGTTGAACAATATCCCGGAGGTTTTGAATTGTCAGGTTAAAGGCATCCGCAACGGCTCCTAATACGTCGGCTGTGACTTCTGCTTGGACTGTCAAATCACCTCTAGCAGCGCCTTCCACGTCGTCCAACAGGCGAATCACTTGACGTTGCAGGTTTTCTTTGGCTTCTTCTTGTTCGTCAGCTTTGCGTTGGGCTTCATGTGTAGTTGTAAAAATTACACGAGCCATTTCATTAAACCCCGTAGCCAAGCGCCCTAATTCATCTTCGGAATACACTGTGGCTTGCACATTGAGATTACCTTGGCGGACTGCATCAAACTGAGCTTGCAGATCCTTGGTGGTGCGGCGAATTTGTTTGAGTGTCAGATTACCCATAAAGGCTGCTGTCCCGAAACCAGCAATCCCCGCAGCTAGTGACATCGCCCAGCCTGTATTCCTGACTGATTCCCGTTGTTCGGGGGGAGAAAAGTTGGTAGCTGTGAAGCTCACTGTAGCTACAACTAAGGCTGAGAAAACGCCCACTGTACCAGCGACGAACCAGGGTTTCACATCTAGGGAGGCATTTTCTAAAGGTGCTAACCAACCTTGCTCGACGCTGACGTTGGGTTCTAGCTTCGAGACATCTGTTTCGGTAAAGATAGGAACGGCTTCTTTTCCGCCATTATGTGAGCCGGTAATAGAAAACAGTTCATCGTCGCGATTTTTTTCGGTGCGATCGCTACGGGAACGTCGCCCTTCCCTAGGGCTAGATTCAGTTTTGGCGTGAGGTTTCGCGTCTTGACTTTCTAGACTACCAGTCGTGTCTAGTGAACCCGAAAGCATGGTTACATCACCAAAGCTGGAATCTGCTTCTGCTAAGTCAAATCCGGGAATGTTCCCTAAATCATCAAATTCATCAAAGTCATCTAAAAATTCTATATTGCTCTGAGAATTTTCTCCCTTTAGGAGACTATTTGTATCTTCATCCGAACCAAAAGCAGATTTAAATACCTCAAAATCATCAAAATCATCACTATCAAAGTGATTTATATCTAACGCTGCATGATGTGAACTCTCCTGGTCTTTTACCGAATATCTCCCATTTAAGCTTGAGGATGGTGCTGATAATTTTTCTTCAACTTCTATTTCTTCAACTTCTATTTGTTCAACTTCTATTTGTTCAACTTCTATTTGTTCCAACCAATTACTAGGGTCAGCATCAGGTAAATGAGCTTGATAATTATGACTCAAATTATTGGTTTCTCTGGAATCATGTTGGAAATTCTCTTGATGCATCGGTAAAGTTTCGTCTTCCTGGCTATTTATTTCCAGAGCAAAATTGGCCATATTTGGCTCTTCTTCAGGCTCTTCAATCACTGGCTCAGGAGTATGTTCTAAACTATTACTCGTTGAAAAATTGGCGGCTGCAAAAGCTGTGTCATCTAAATCTTCATCATAAACTAGCGACATTTCTTCAGAGTAATCTGTTTCACTACTTGATAAATCACTGGTAATTTCCGGATCATTAACGCTTTTTGCTGCCATCTCTTCTTGCCAAAAAACGGGTAATTCTAATTCAAATGGCTCATTTGCGGTGTTGGCATGAGATTCTTTGCCGTTTTGATTTTGACTCAAAGCAAAAGGATCTTCGCTAAGAGGTGCTGTTGAATCTGGCGTTTGCTCAAATGAAACACTGTCTGAGGAAATCTCAAACGGATTGTTTGAGGGTAGCTCGTCTAAATCTACAAATGGCTGAATTTCCTCCAAGGGATTCAATTCAAAGCTGTTGCTATCTAAGTTGCCAAACACCCCCAAATCTTCTAATTCTGGTGGATTAGATTCCAGATCCTCAGAAATATCTGTGAAATGGTCTGGCTCTGGTTGATGATTTTCTTCAGTACCAATCTGTGAATCTAGTGGTTCTTGATATTGATTGATGCTTTGTAAACCATTATTGGCGAAACCAACAATTTCTGGATCATTAGACAACTGCAAAACCTTTTGGTACTCTTGTTCTGCCACATCATACTGCTGCAAAACGTAGTAGATATGACCACGTAATAAATGGCAGTTAGGGTCATCTGGTACATTTTTCACCACTTCGTCAACTAAAGTGGCGGCAACGTCATAGTTCTGTTGTGCATAGGCTGTACAAGCCTGCTTATATGAATCTAGATAATCGTTTAAACTAGCTGGCATTTGCTCCCTCCCAATTTCATCTTGCCCACCTCGCGCTCCGCAAAATTGCCATTTGATCGAGCAGTCTTAAGCACTGTTTATTACTAGCATCTATTAACCACTCTCCACGCAAAAACGGAGTCATAGTATCCGGTAAATTAGTTGGTGGCATTAAATGCTGGATATCCAGCCAGTCCATACCACCAATTTTTTCTACCGCTAAACCCACGATTGTGTCTTGCTCTTCAATAGCAATCACCGGAATTTCTGCTCTATCTGTGTTTAATGCGGTTGCTTCTCCCAGGAATTGACCCAAATCAGCCACCCAAATTACTCGACCTCGTAAATTTAGAGTACCCAAAAGTAAAGGAGAAGCATTAGGTATGGGAGTGATTCTATCAGGACTTAGTTCCATGACCTCGCGGATACCAGTGGCGGGTAGTGCAAACTCCTGATCTGAGGGAATATAAAACCGCAAATGTAATTCACCTTCAGGACTTTCTACTTGTAATTCTGGACGAAACTGATCTTGACCACTGCCACTTAAAAAGTCCGGTTTGCTGACCATATCGTTTTCATCCTCGCAGCAGTTGTTTGACTGTTCCCACCAATTCGGTTGGTTGAAACGGTTTGGCTATGTAAGCATCCGCACCTTGCTTCATACCCCAGTAGCGGTCAAATTCTTCACCTTTAGAAGAACACATCACCACGGGGACGTTTTGGGTTTTCGGGTTGGATTTTAACCGACGACAGACTTCATAGCCGTTCATCCGGGGCATAACAATATCCAATACCACTAAATCGGGAGGGGCAGTTTGAATTGCCTCCAATGCTTCTACTCCGTCATGGGCATGGGTGACTATTAAACCACTTGCTTTCAGGAGGTCTGTAATCATCTCCCGTTGTGCGATACTGTCTTCCACAATCAGAACTGTACTCATAAATGCCTATCTACCTCTTGATGTAGACGTTCCTTCTTGGAACATTCCCTGCTCCCCCAAATCTTTAGTGTATAAATTATTTTTATTATTTCACTAATGTATTAGATAATAACCTGCTACCTGAGTCAGATGATTCTGTAATAATATTTTTTCTCCCTGATTTTATGGTACTGATGTTGTGGGTGTTCCCACATAAGACCTAACCTTAATGTATTTCTCCACGAGCATGAGTAGCTCTGTATCCCCAAAGGGCTTGGTTAAATAATCGGTTGCTCCGACCATTGTCGCCCTGACTCGATCTATAAATTGATCTTTACCCGTTAGCATAATAATCGGTATATTTTGAAATGCGGTAGAGTGTCGCAGCATGGCACAAATTTCGTAACCATCCAATTCCGGCATAGCAATGTCACATAGGATTAAATCTGGCTGGAGTTGAAAAATGAGACTGATGGCTTCTAAGGGATTGGTCAAGGCGATCGCTTCATACCCCTGTGCCTTTAAGATAGACTTTACAGTTTCACAGATAGTTTTGGTATCGTCAATACATACAACTCGCACCTTGTACTTTTCATCGACTTCTGACTTTTGTCTGTGTGTCTGTGAATTAGTCGTATTTGAATATACTAATTGTAGCCAGCCCTGTTCTAGATATGGATATATAGCCTTGGCCACTGTCAAGATATCTCGGTTGAGATGGCGAGCCAGTTGACGCAGGGTTTTCTTACCATCTGCCCAATGCTGTAGCTTTTTTATTGTTGCTGCTGGGAGTGAAGATTGTAGTTGAACCATATCAGCTAGGATTGGTAATTGTTCAGAAGACTGAATATGTGGATAAAGTTGTTTCCATGCCTGGATTTGCTGCGTAAGTTTGTATACTAAAGGGGCAATTTCTAAGCTGGTTAATTGCGGGGTCAGGGTCGCACCCTGCCGAAAAATGAAACTACCCTGGTGTAAACTCAGCAGGTCAAATATTGTCTCGTAAACCAAACTGTGAATGATACTATGGGCTACCTTGGGGTCGATGATATTCCGTTCTAACAATGCCCAGAGATACCCATACTCTGGTGCATTCTGTGAACCTAGACAGGCAAGTTGCTGTTCATCAAGTCGCGTCGAGACGCGGTAATGAAGTAAGTAATCATCAATGCGCGACAAATTAGTATCACCTTGTTGAGAGTAGATAATTTGACCGTTGAGAAAGAAGACGAACCAAAACTGTTTTTCACTGTGCCACGAATTGTGATATCTGGCTGTCTCCTGAGTTGTGAGCTTGTCGCTATTGTGAAAGCAGGCTTCCACCAAAAGTTGTCCAGTTCGCTGTCCTAACGAAATCAATTGCAGGATACTGCGAATATCTATTTCATTTAAATTTCCCTGCATTTAGCTTGAAGGCTCTCCTGATAATTCCATTGACATTTTCTGTTAATTTTGATGATGAAAGTTTCTTTGTTTTTAGCAGATGAATCAGGTATTAGTACTCAAAATATGTTTTCCTTTACAACCAGTACACATCAGAGGCTACATTTAGCTAGAAACTGTAAATTTTTGTAATATGTTTGGCTAAACCTAGAGATAACACGGAAGTCATCATCACTGCCTGCAGTACAAAATATAAAGGCATAAGCAAATCTTTCTATAATTATCAAGACGTTTATCTTACGTCTATATAGAGTTTTGTCTGTCTTTATTTGCTAAAGTTAGGTTAAATTAAAACAACTTAGTAGAATTATCTCAGGTATATCCCCCCAAAGACGGGCATCAAGTACACAAGAGGACAAACGGTGTGCTGTATTTAGCAGAAGTACAAAAGCAAAAAGGCGGCTTACTCAGTGGTGGACCGAAAACCGAACTGAAACTGCTAGCGTGTCAGCGAACCGACCAGAATTGGAGTACTGTGTCGGAAGAAGCAATTACCTCTGAGGACGCTAGTAAATTAAATGATGGCGCACTGGTGCTGGTGGAATTGAATCCAAATCGTCAAGTACAACGGGTTCAAGAAGCTGGTCGGCCATTAGTTAATATTTTGCAAAATTTTTCCCGTCAGTTGGAAAAATTTAAGCTCAAAGAAAATGAAATTGACCAGTGGAAAGAGTCACTCACATATCAGGCGCAAGAGATGAATCGCCGTGAAATGGATATGGAGGCTCGTTTAGAACAGTTACAACAAATGGAGGAAGAGTTTCAACGTCTGGAGTCTCAAAAACAGGAAGTTGAGACCAAAAGCGAGCAGATTTCACAGTTACAAGCAGACATTGAGCGGAACCGTCAGGAACTAGAGGGCGCTTGGGATCATTTGCGGGGTGAGCAACGCCGTTTAGAGGAGTGTCAAGCCGATTCCTCACAGGGGAAGGTTTTAGATGAGGAGCAAAGTCGGTTGATGAGCGAGTTACTTGAGCGCTTGTCTAATAAAGTTGCACCTACGGAAACTGTCAGGGAACACCTGAATGTAGCTTTGGAATTAGTGGCAAGCCAGCAAGCTACTTTAAACTCAAATTGGGAAAAACTAGAAGAGCAAAAAACTGTAGCAACTCAACAACAAGCAGAAGTTGAGCGTTTATCGCAAACTTTAAGCGATCGCCAAAACGCATGGCAACAGGCACGCGATTTGCTTGAACAACACAAAGCTCAATTAAAAGTGAATACAGCAACTCTTGCCAGTAAGCAGGATTATGTTCAGATAATTAAGGAACAATTGCAACATCAGGATCTATTACATCAACAAATTCGCTCTTTGGCCGCAAGTTCCAGTGATGTGGTACTGAGCCAGCAAATTGATGTAGAAGCTTTGGAAAGGATGTCTTTAGAAGAACTAAAACAGGTAATACAAGACTTGACATATAAATTAGAAATGGATTCTAGCTTTGTCCACGATCAGGAGCAAGAACTGGAATATAAGCAGGAAACCATAGAAAAACTGCAAAATCAAATCAAGGAAGCAGCCGGCCACGAGAAAATCCATTTGGAAATCGAACTGGCTGATGAAAAAGACCTCTACCAGATGTTAAACGAAACTTTGGTAGGGCAACGCCGGAATTTGCAACAACGGCAAAAGTTGATTAAGCAATATGAAAATATCCTGCTACAACGACAAGGACACACTGTTACCACTACAGAAGAAGATCCCCAAATAGACTTCGCTCCGATTTTGTTACAGATGAAAACCCAGCGACAGCAACATTCGCAAGAAGTACAAAAGTTAGAACAGGAGATTTCCCAGATCCGTGCTGCTATTGAGATGGATCAAGGGATGATTGACAATCAAACTCAAGAGCAAAATGAAAAGCAGCAAGAATGTCAAGAGATAGAAACAAATTTGCTATCCCTGCGAACAGCCACCTCTGAATGTTGGGGTCGTGTGAATCTTTATCAAGAGACATTACAACCAATTCAGGATTCTCTCGACGGATTACGGCATAAGCTGGAAGGAATTGCCGAATCTTTGGCTCAATTTGAAGAAACTGATGACCATCAACTCCAGACTATTAATGAAATGCGTCACACTCTCCAGAATTTGATGTCGCAGTCAGAGTTGCTCGCTTCTTAGTGAGTGCTGAGTGCAAAAGCGCAGGGCGGGGCGTAAGCCGTTGCTGAGTCAAAGTTTTGAGTTAAGAGTTAGGACTAATCAAGCAGATCCATTCACCTTGAACTTGGGCGATCGCACCCCCAGGAAATGGATCGGTTTGTGAACGATTTGGTGCTACAATCAAAGCCGTTAATTTTTCAATGTGTTCAAAACTGGAAGCATCAGTCAGAATTTGCTGCAATATCTGTCGCATCACGCGACGTTGCAGCGCTAAAGGTGCTTTCTGTAATACCCGACGATTTAACCTCAATTCAGCCCAATTTTCCCCACTCACTACTCCCCATTCCATTGCTTCTGACCTCAACTTCTGGGCTGCTTGCTCTAAATATTCCACTTCGGCTTGCAAAAGTTCTGCTGTTTGGGCTAAGGCTGATTCTACTTTGGGGTTAAAATTTGCTTGTAAATATGGAATTAACTCTTGGCGAATGCGGTTGCGGGCGTATTTGACATCAAGATTAGTGGAATCTTCCCAAATTGGTAGATGAAACTCTTGACAAAATTCCTCTGTTTGTGTACGAGTAATTTCTAAAAGCGGACGCACTAAGCAAATATCCGCAGTTAGCGGCCTTTGCCAAGTGAGTGCTTGTAACCCATCACCACCAGTCCCGCGCATTAAATTGTAAAGGAGAGTTTCGGCGCGATCGCTTGCAGTATGTCCTGTCACTATATACTGATAATTATTTGCTTGAGCGATCGCACTTAAAGCTGCATACCGCCAATTACGCGCCGCAGCTTCACTATTTAAAGGTTCCCTAGCTGTTGCTAAATAAAAAGATACACCCCAAATTTTCGCTAATTTCTCCACATGACTGGCATTAGCTTCAGAGTCAGTACGCCAGCGATGATCACAATGAGCTATACCTAAATCCCATCCCCATTTCGGTTCTAAATCTAACAGTATTTTAATTAAACACAGAGAATCCTGACCACCAGAAACTGCAACCAATAGCCTTTGATGACGCTCAAATAACTGTCGTGAGCGAATGGTGCGATGTATTTTTGCGTGTAGGTTAGTCCATACCATTTTTGATAATTTTTACAGCAAGAATTATTCGACCACAGATGAACACAGATGAACACAGATAAATACAAATAAATACAGATAAAATAGTACCTAGCAGATTAAGAAGCGCTATATTTCATTTACTTGCAAGGTGCTGTAATTCCCCTCCTCGCTGGCGGGGAGGGGCTAGGGGTGGGGTGGTTAAAAAAACCAACCGTAAGAATGCAAACCTTTACCCAAAAGATTTACACCCAGATAGCAAACCCAAACGACAACAAAGCCACTAGCGGCTAAAATTGCGGGGCGACGACCTTGCCAACCGCGAGTAATTCGGGCGTGGAGATAGGCTGCAAAAACTAACCAAGTAATTAACGCCCAGGTTTCTTTCGGGTCCCAACTCCAGTAGGAACCCCAAGCTTCGTTAGCCCAAACCGCACCTGCAATAATGCCAATAGTAATCAGGGGAAATCCTAGTCCAATGACGCGATAACTGATATTGTCCAGGGTTTCAGCTAGGCTCAGGCGCTGTGGGGAAAGTAGTTCGTTGGCAGTTACTACGGAGGTAAGTTCGGTAGCAGTGACTAAATTTAAAACCGCAGTATTACCCTTGCCATTGTTATTACTTTCAAAAGGAGAAAAGCCATTATTTTCTGCTGGGGGTGTGGCTGGTTGAGTAAGGAGTTCACCAGCTTTGAGCAAGCGGTAGCCGTTACTGCGATAACCGCCAGTACCTACAGAACTGCCTTGTAGTTGGATATTTTGACCACGGGTGACAATTAGAAAGGCGATCGCTAGTAATGATCCCACCATCAAAGCCGCATAACTCAACATCATCACACTGACGTGCATCATCAGCCAATTAGACTTGAGCGCAGGTACTAAAGGTTCTGCTGATTGCATTTCTGAGGGTAGGGTGAGAGCAGCAAAAGCAGTGATCCCCATTGCTACAGGTGCAGTAACAACTCCTACTAAGCGGCTACGGCTGGTATTCTCAGCAAACAGATGCACTGCGGTAATTCCCCAAACCAAGAAAAAGAGGGATTCATACAGATTACTCAGGGGAAAATAGCCAGCTTCGATCCATCGCGCCCCTAATAAGGTAGCTATACACAAATTAGCGATCGCCATCCCCGCAGTTCCCAAAGTCCCAAGTGTCGGTATATTGGGAAAAGCAGCCCCGCACCAATACACCAGCATTGTGAGAAATAATACAGCAAAAGTGGCATTGTCCAGCCAGCTCTGGAGTTCAACCAGATTCATAAAGTGTTCTCCCCAGTTGATTCATTAAAATAGTGATTCTGACTGTTCTGATCCTATCTGGTTACAGAGCCATCACACACGATTTTTAGACCACTTTTACGATTACCCACTTACCACTGTCTTGTATAGACGCAATTTATCGCCTTTGATCACTCAGGGATGAACTTGGCGCACCTGCTGAGGTATCACCTTTTTTGAGAACTATAAAAATATCGTAGCGAGTACTGCGATTATCGCTAACAGCAGATGTCACCCCAATTGAGCTTGTGGCATCTAGAAAAGTTTGTTGTTTAGGAAATAAAGAATTTAGAGTAAAATTTTTCACAGCCATTTCCATATCCAAGAAAAATTGCCCATTTGTGGGCTTGGGTTCTGTAGGAACCGTTTCTTGAAATTGCGAGCTTCTAGCCAGTGTTTTATCAGGTTTTGGGACAATTTTATCTGTGATGGGAGCGCCCACGACCAAAAAAGCAATATCGTCATCTAACCAGCCACGGCTGGCGGTTAAAGTATTAAAAGGTGTAATCCAATTAACAACGGGTTGACCTGCAACGGTACTCGGTTGAATCTGGAACTGGTATTGGGTTTTCATCACCTCATCCAGCTTTTTCAAAGATGCTTCAGCCGACTTGCGTAGACTTTGCCCGCCGTCAGCATCCCTTGCTTGTACCATGAATAACAAACCTGCGCGGAAATCCTGAGAAGAATCATCATTTGAACTATTAGGAATCACCGATACAGAAAACTCACCTTGCATCCAACTGAGAAAATCTTGATCTAAATCCAGTTCGGTGAGTGACTTGATACTACTTCGTAACTGTTCTGGTGATATAGGCGAGAGGGGATTTTTTTGTGATGTTAAAACGTAATCTTCCCAAAACCGTTGTAAGTTTCCGCCAGAAAGCATCATTAAAGTTTCGGCTGGTACACGGTTTTGCATTGTCCCGGCTTTGTTTTCCACTTTCAGGACACGCTGACTATTAGGATTGAGCCAGGAAATGCCCTGTAAGCGTATTCCTTCTGGTTCCAAGGTCATCGACCCGGCTAAACCTTGGTTATTTTGCAGTTGAGCTAAAACTTGAGCAGGTAAACGACGGTTGGGAGCAGCAGCAGCTATTCTGGCGGCTATGGGGACATTTAGATAAAACTGAGCAAAGGGGCGATAATTGGAAATTTTCCGAAAATTATCGCCAAAACCACCTACTGTTGCTAGGGATGCTTTGCCTTGATATGTATCAATTGCTCTTTCTGTGGCTTGGGGATGGTCAGTAATGACTAGAAACCGTTCATCTAGTAATGCGGCTGAAAGCTTTTCCCCTGATTGATTATCACTTTGTCTAATGGTAATTCCCTGATAGGTACGGTCGTACCATTTACCTTGTTTCAGGGTTTTCGGTTCAGACAAGATGCTTTTTGCTGCTTCTAGGTTGTTCACGGGTAATACCATGAGCATCGACTGTTGAGCGCTAGCAGCATCGCCATCATTATCCACCGGTTTGAGTGCAGGTTGAGTTGGTGGGGACAAAATCGCTAGGGTGACTTCATCGCCTACCCAAGGGGCGATATCTTTCTGGAAATCATAACCATTTTTAGTTAAAAAGCGATCGCGCAACTGGACTAAATTTTTATTTATTTCGGCTTGGGTTTCTGTTGTTCCCAACTTTTGCAATTTTTGCCACTGTTGAGGATCTGTGGTTAAAGAAACCGTAAACAGCGCATCTTGAGGGATAATATTTGTACCCACTGGCAAGCCTTTAGAAGATGTTTGCCTTTGAGTTAACAACCAGTATGCGGCACTTCCCGCACCAATCAATAATCCAGCAGTCAATAGTGTCAGCAGCAGAGACGGTTTCTTTGTTTTCTTTTTTCTAACAGACACAATAGGCAGAGCCATCTAAACCAATACCTCATCCTTTGTTACATTGAGCAGACAAGTTTTCTGGGATAGTTACGTTAGGGATAAATTCCTCAAATATACATCCATGACTCCCAGCACTTTGAGAGTATAGCTAACTTAAAAAACCTGCAAGCCATGACCGAAGCGATTTTAGATTTTAGATTTTAGATTTTGGATTAAATGAAAATCTGAAATCTAAAATATTTGGTCTCAAGCCTCTGGGTTCACGCAGAAGAAAAACAAAAAGTTTTCCATGTTTAAGCCTCTTCTTTATAAGGAGAGGTTAATCCAAAATCGTAAATCCAAAATCCAAAATTAAGTGACCGAAAGAGGCAGGGGAGCAGGGTGCAGGGTGCAAGGGGGAGTAAGAAATTACTTTAAACTTCCGGTTACTTAACAACCATTCCTCTTCTTTGACGATGGTAGTTTTTGCACTCTACTGAGAGGATTTTTAGCTGTTCTTGTCTTTACTTAATACTAAGTGGCTTGATCTTTTCCATTCGCGGAAGTCAAGTTTGTATCACCCAAATATTTAGTTAAATAAGGCGAAAAAACTTCATATATTAAAGTTAAAGGCTTTCCATGATGCCAAAACAAGTAATGACGACCCCAAAAAGGTCCAGAAACCTCAAAACCCGACTCTAGTGCATCTGAATAGCCGTAGTAAATTCCTTGAATATCCCGATATAACTCTGTACGAATGCGAGCTAAACTAGCCCAAATTGGTAGGGAACGATTTTGCAAAAATTCATCTATATGACTAGCTTCCCACCATGACGTGGCGTAACCTAATCGCTGTCCTGAAGCGGTACGTAACCATACCTGTCGCCGTAGTCGTGGCCCTGGTACAGCTTGAATTAAATTTGGGGCATTATCGGAATTCATGCCAATCAAAGACATATCAATTACATCCACTTCTGTGGGTTCACCCGTGAGTAATTGTAAATGCCTTGTGGGCGAGCCGTCACCTAAAAGTAACAATTGCCACGCTGGTGCTAACTGTGAGTGAGGCAAACTTTTTTGGATAACTTCCTCCCCACCTTGCCAAATCGGAGCGAGGCGATGCCATGCTGTTGGCAATGTTGAATTGTTTGTGCTTGTAAAAGTTGCAGTCAATGTTCTTTACAAAAGTTCATCTATCTCTATCAAAGCACAAAAATTTTGCTTTCAATAGCAAGTTGAGATGTACAGAGATAACTTTTGACCCATAATGACCCATAAATTGTAAAAGGACGCAGTGATGCGTCCTTTATACTCAAAATTAAGCACATAAAAATGCGGATGGCGAGACTCGAACTCGCAAGGCAAAGCCACACGCACCTCAAGCGTGCGCGTATACCAATTCCGCCACATCCGCGCTGATTGTCCAGAAATAAACTATAGCACAAAAAAATTAAAATAGTGAGAAAATACTGAGCTTTAGGAAAAATTACGAAAAATTTAAGTGGAAGTGAAAATAAATCCTTGAAATAAGGATATATTACCGACAAAAATCTAGTGGCTTTACAAGTCAGATGCAAACCACGCCCAAAAAAGCCTAATTCGACAAACTGGCTCCAGACTAGCAGATGCAATATTGTTAATCTAGTTAAGATCCGTCAAGACACCGAAGCCAAATCCTCTTTAAACTCTGCTCAGGATGAGGCTAAAAAAACTCCTGTGATAATTTGAGATAAAGCGAAAGCATTGTGGCAAATGGGATGGGAGACAATAACTATCTACTGGTACTAATATCAAAGCTAAAAAATGAAGTTTGACAAAATATTAATTGCCAATCGGGGAGAAATCGCCCTTCGTATTCTCCGAGCCTGTGAAGAAATGGGCATCGCTACCGTTGCGGTTCACTCCACTGTTGACCGGAATGCTCTCCACGTCCAACTTGCCGATGAAGCGGTTTGCATTGGCGAGCCTGCTAGCAGTAAAAGTTATTTGAATATTCCCAATATTATTGCTGCTGCTTTGACACGTAATGCCAGCGCCATTCATCCTGGTTATGGATTTTTATCAGAAAATGCCCGATTTGCCGAAATCTGTGCCGACCATCATATTGCCTTTATTGGCCCCACACCCGAAGCTATCCGGCTGATGGGGGATAAATCCACAGCCAAAGAAACCATGCAAAAAGCTTTGGTTCCCACAGTACCCGGTAGTGATGGGTTGGTAGAATCCGAGCAAGAAGGATTGTTAATCGCCAAGGATATGGATTATCCGGTGATGATTAAAGCCACAGCTGGCGGCGGCGGAAGGGGAATGCGTTTGGTGCGTTCTGAAAGTGAATTTGTCAAACTTTTCTTAGCAGCCCAAGGTGAAGCGGGAGCAGCTTTTGGGAATTCTGGCGTTTATGTAGAAAAATTTATTGAACGTCCCCGCCATATTGAATTTCAAATTTTGGCAGATAATTACGGTAACGTAATCCATTTGGGTGAACGGGACTGCTCAATTCAGCGCCGCAATCAAAAGTTACTAGAAGAAGCACCAAGTCCGGCACTTGACCCAGAACTACGAGACAAAATGGGACAAGCTGCTGTGAGAGCTGCTCAGTTTATTAACTTTACTGGGGCGGGAACAGTGGAGTTTCTTCTTGATATGTCTGGTAAGTTCTATTTTATGGAAATGAACACCAGGATTCAAGTTGAGCATCCTGTGACAGAGATGGTTACAGGAATAGACTTGGTTGCCGAACAAATCCGGATTGCCCAAGGGGAAAGACTGAAGATTACCCAGGATCAAGTAGTCTTGCGGGGTCATGCTATTGAATGCCGGATTAATGCTGAAGACCCAGACCATGATTTTCGCCCCGCACCGGGACGAATTAGTGGCTATCTTCCCCCTGGTGGCCCTGGTGTCCGCATTGATTCTCATGTTTACACCGATTACCAAATTCCCCCTTATTATGATTCCCTGATTGGTAAATTAATCGTTTGGGGTCCAGACCGCGCCACTGCAATTAACCGCATGAAACGCGCACTACGAGAGTGTGCCATTACCGGACTTCCTACTACTATTGGATTTCACCAAAAGATTATGGAAAACTCCCAATTTTTGCAAGGTAATGTCTACACCAATTTTGTGCAGGAAATGAAGCTTTAGGGAGTGGGGAGTGTGGGGAGTGTGGGAAGTGTGGGGAGTGTGGGAAGTGTGGGAAGTGTGGGATATAAGCCCACCTCTTCTCCCCTGCACCCTGCACCCCCCTGCCTCTTCCATCTCTCTAATTCAAACGAGTCATCATGGTGATTAGTCCTTGCTGACCGAGAAGAATTTCTCTGATTAGGCTGAAAATGCCCACCCAAATAATGGGGGTAATATCTACCCCTCCTATCGGTTGTACTAGCTTTCGCATTGGCACTAAAAAGGGTTCAGTCGGCCAAGCTATGAGGTTAAAGGGCAAACGATTCATGTCTACTTGTGGATACCAAGTCAGAATGATGCGGAAAATAAACAAAAATATCATCAGTCCCAACACAGGGCCGAGAATCCAGACAGTCAGGTTAACACCAGTCATCGGTTTGAGCTACTATTTATGAACTTAGAAAGAATTTAGGCGATCGCCAGCAAATTGGCAGCGTTGTTAAGTATTCTTTCTTTAATTCTAACTAATTGAACCAAGGACACCTTTTTTCACTCAGCACTTTTTTTGCGAGACAGCATATTAGAATTATGATGAAGTGTGTAAAAAAAGGTTTAGAAATATGACCCCTTCATTAGCAAATTTTCTTTGGAGTCTACTCTGGGGTGGTTTGATTGTAGTCGTCCCCGCTACAGTTGGGCTGATTTTCATTAGCCAAAAAGATAAAATCCAGCGTTCATAATCCTTTTCAGAGTCCCTTGGACTCTCATTTATCACCGATTGTCTGTCAGCTATTTTAGTTAAAACTCATTTAAAGCAGTTTAGCTAATTGCACTAAATGCAGAAAGTCCTCCCACTGAGGACAAGGTATACTTAGTTGACAGACATCGGCTTTTTTGCTGGCGGTAAATAGCTTGAGAAGCTCTCTTTGCCAAAGGCTTTGAAGCTTAAATCTATTGTGAATATTGTGCCTGACTAGAGTAGTGATTTTAATTGTGACTCGCTAACATAGATTTGATATTTGGAAAAGAACAATGGTAAATTTTGGGCTGAACTCAGCCACCGTTCTGGCTCAAGTCAATTTTGGGACGAACTCAGCCAGTATTCTAGGAATTTTCCTGGCTGTGTCTGGGGCAGCACTGTATTTTCTCCGCACTGTGCGTCCAGAACTGTCACGAGATCAAGATATCTTTTTTGCAGCTGTGGGCTTACTCTGCGGCTTCATTCTCATTTTCCAAGGATGGCGTTTAGACCCAATTTTGCAGTTTAATCAGCTGCTTTTAGTGGGTTCAGCTGTGTTTTTTGCGGTGGAAAGTATTCGTTTACGAGGTATAGCGACTCAACAAGCTAAACGTAACACTCCCATTGTGGATGACGAGCGAGAAGTCAGCAGAAACTATTCGTACAATCGCAGGGGATATGAGGCTGAGGTGGAGGATGATTTTGAACCACTGCCTTATGAAGAAGAAGAACCACCTGTACGTCCTCGGATTCGGGGTAGTAGGGATACTCGTTCTCCTCGTGATGACTACTATGAGGAACAACCCCCACGTCCTCCAGAACGCCGCAGTAGTAGGGAAAGACCAGAAAAAGGAGCAAAAAGCCGTCGTCCTAGTTCTAGCCGTCCTGTGAGCCGCAATCCTGAGAGTTTTGAACAAGAGGATTGGAGTGGTTCTAGTAGACCAGTTGATGATTGGGAAAATCCAGAACCAGAAGTGAGAAAATCTTCTCGTCGTAGCACTAATAGACCACCACGCCCAGATACTCCAGACCAGGATATCCCGCCCAGACCCAGAAAGCGCCGCCCGCCTGCTGACTCAAGTTCGCGCAGACTGCGTGAGGATGATGATGCCATACCAACTGAATACGTACCCTTTAACCCGATTGAAAAACCCAATCAGGAGCCAAATAATTCGACTGATTTTGATGATGGTATTATTTAAGACTTTTGGGTGATAACTAGGTCTGGAGGCGATGGAAAATAATTGCGGTGAAAAGACTTACGCCTAGATGTTGGCTCCAAAGACCAATTCATTGGAGCCTGGTTTTTAGCTTTGCTAGTTTATTATTATCTTGCGGTTCTAACGAAATACCCATAGGGTCTACTTCTCTTAACAGTCGCTACACTGAAGAGCAACCAGCGTTAAGTGGAAATGGGCGCTTTTTAGCGTTTATATCTAATCGCAATGGTAGTCACCAACTGTTGGTATATGATTTGACAGAACAACGGTTGGTTGCCATACCAGGCTTAAATAGACGGCAGACAATTGCCGAAAGTCCAAGTTTGAGTTACAACGGGCGTTACATTGCTTATCTGACCAGCGACCAAGGTAGACCTGTGGTGGCACTTTACGATCGCGCTACGCAAAAATCAGAAATTATTACTCCCACTTATCGCGGCTGGGTCAGAAACCCCGGAATTAGCCCAGATGGACGTTTTGTTGTGTTTGAAACCGCTAGCCGTGGTCAGTGGGATATTGAAGTTTTAGACCGGGGACCGAATATTGAGTTAGATATTCCCAATGGTGCGAGTGTCAACTAATTTATCTGTGTTTATCTGTGTTCATCTGTGGTTAATTACTTCTTCACGCTGATGTCAATGGTAGTTTGAATATTTGACGTAAAGTAGTCCTGACAGCGTTTAGTCGAGGGATAGGGGGCGTTGTAGTACGAGAAATTCGGGGTTATTCCCGGCAAACAAATGGCATGAGATATTTGTCTATGCTTTTTGGAACTATTGGTTATGAGTTGTTTGACTAATGACCATTGACTAATGACTAATGACTAATGACCAATGACCAAATGACTAATAAAATTATTTTTATACCTGTATTTGTTGCTGGCTTGGGTTTATTGGGTGGCTGTGTTGGTTATCCTCGCCTGGCGAATTATCCTTTTGATCCTGGTGGTCGGAGTCTTAATAGTCGGGCTTCGGAACTAAATCCCCAAATTTCTGGAAGATATATTGTTTTTACAAGCGATCGCCGGGGTAGTCAAGATGTATATATGTTTGATACACTGACTCGCAGTTTGGTAGATTTACCCGGTTTAAATGCTTTAGATACCATCGCCTCTGACCCTAGCGTGGCTGAAAATGGTCGCTACATTGTTTTTGCGGCTAGTCGTCAGGGGCGATCTACTATTTTTCTCTATGACCGAGAAACCAGACAATCAAGAAATTTAACTAATAACTTGCAAGCCGAAGTCCGCAACCCCAGTATTAGCGCTGACGGTCGGAGGATTGCTTTTGAGTATAGTAACAATGGGCAATGGGATGTTTTAGTTTATGAACAATCGGGAGAAAGGTTAAATATAGCTCAAGATCCCCGTTAGACCTTTGAGGCTATTACTCTTATTTCTTCTGCTATATAAAACCTAAACAAAACTAGACTTTACTTTCTACTTCAACGGGAGCATGGGAGCAGTTATCCCTCAGTAGACTTTCACGCCTTAGCCAGACGCGATTGTGTTCCAATTAAGTTTCTGAAAAAGACTACCACCATCATTGCTTGGTTTTCGCGTCGGCAATAGTCTCAATTCAATACTTGATATCACCGTATTATATATCAAGTAGTTGATTTTTTCCTAAAATATATATTGATTTTTGTCAATATAAGTATAGTTTTGTCTATGAAATTGTCAAATTAGGACTTGCTCCCCACTCCCCACTCCCTATTCCCTATTCCCCACTTCTTGCTGCACAGATTCGATGAGCGATCGCACTTGTTGAGTACCTTGGGACGGTTCAAAGGAAAGCGGGAATTTCCCCCGAACAATCATCCGCAAACCCAGAGGTGCAAGACTGAGTAATCCTTTGAGGTCTTTAAAGTAGTTACCAACAACTTGGATACCAAATTGACGTTCATCGATCCAACCACCTTCTTTCACTAAATCGACTAATACTTTGCGGTGGCGAATTGAACGACTGTCTTTGGCTTCTTTGCGTTGGAGAATTTCCTGTTTAATTTTCGTGATTTGCTCTAATGGTGCTACTTCCATTGGACAAACTGAATCACAGTAAAAACAACGAGTACAACCCCAAACTCCTTTAGTTCCTTCGTTATAAGTTTCTAAGCGATTTTCGGTTTCACTATCACGAGAGTCGGCGACCATGCGAAAAGCTTTAGCCAAAGCATGAGGTCCCACAAAATCTGGATTAACTTCACGAGCATTACATTCAGAGTAGCAAGCACCACACATGATACAATTGCCAGTCTGATCAAGACGCGATCGCTCCAGAGGTGTTTGTAAGAATTCCCTTTCTGGAACTTGTCGCGCTGCTGTACTTACATAAGGAGCTACTGCATCTAGATGATTCCAGAAACTACTCATCTCCACAACCAAATCCTTAATCACGGGCATATTACCCAGAGGAGCTACTGTAATTTCCCGAATAGTGTTGGCGTTATTCTCCAAAGCAGGAACTTGAGGCAATCTAGCCAGTTCACTGCCCACATTTTCCTTACAAGCCAAAGCTGAACGCCCATTGATTCGCATAGCACAACTACCACAAATGGTGTTGCGACAATTTTTGCGAAAAGCGAGTGTTCCATCCTGTTCCCACTTAATTTGATTGAGGCAATCCAGGATTGTATTGCCAGAATCTACCTCTAAAAGGTAAGTTTGTACAACAGGAGAAGAATTTTGTTGCTGCCGAATGATCTTAAATAAAACTTCCATTATCACTAACCAAAATCTTAAAATTACATCACCAGCCTCAGAAATCTTGAGTAAAGGCTGCTGGTTGCACAAATTGAGATATACTCTTGTTGCCCTGCATTCCCAGCCAAGTTTTAATAGGCTGATAATCAAAGCGTAACTGATTCTAGTTTAAGGATAACCATTAAAATTTAATTTGCACCAAGTGCTAGAAGTGATATTATTGTCAAGCTCCAAAACCAAACTCAAATCAGGTAATGGTGGCTCTAGCGTTTAACTGACTTGTTTGGCAGTACAACCGCAAGTGAGTTGATCAGGAGAAAGACCGACGTTCATCTCCTCCATAGTAAAGATATCCTAACTAAATGCAGTAATGTTTCTCAATATATCTTGGTGCTAAGAGCAATGAGAGCCATTGCTGAGAAAAATCCTTGATCTAGTCGAAAAGGGGAGTTTTTTGTGGAGATGGAAGTGCTAAACCTGTTGATAAACATCTGGTGACAATCAAGCATTTGGTAAATAAGGGAAAATTTATTCTTCCCAAAGACAGACGTATATAATGGCTGTCCGCTTTTTGTCTGGTGAGCATAAAGCAGCAGGACAATCCTCTGTTGGTTTCGTTTGTACGAAATCAAGAAAATCTGGGATTTAACTCATTTGTCAAAACTGCTGGTCTAAATTTAGATAAATTTTTATAAAAGCTATGCTGCAATACTCACTAGAGCAATAAAGCATGAGGAAAATCCTCGCCGCTTTTTGCCTCTCCAAGGTTAGATATTTAGATTAAAGTCTATCAGCAACTTAAATTCAAAACTAAACAATTATTTTGCTATTATTAGTTCATGCTAGTATTTAATATAAAATTAGGAAGTAACAAATCCAGTACCAATAGCTGGATAAGCATGGTTAATCCTGCTTTGTTAATTCGTAATGTAGAGACAAGAAAATTCACGTCTCTACAGGCAGGACAAAGGTGTATGTCCGTAAGTGCCTATTCAAATACTATGCTGTCCTGGGCTGGAGAGTCAGACTTGGGAAAACCTAACAACTCAAGGGCAATAAAGGCCAGCACTGAAAGTTGAAAACCTGCAATTTATTGGGTCTACGACTTATTTGTAGTAGAACTCAAACCTATTGTGAAGGTGGCTGAAATTTACACCGCTACAGTAGCGCCAAAAGAGGAAATCAATTGATTTTCGATGGCGATTAATGGTTAAAAGTGCCGTAAAATCACCTAAATTAATGTTGGTGGCCACCATGACCTCTAATTAGTTGTGGATGACCATAATATAGGCGCTGATAGCTGAACCTATAAACAGGAATTTATCCCCCACCCTAGGGTCATGAGTAGTCAAATACTGGCATGAGACAACTTCGTTTATCAGTTTGGAGAGAGTAAGGAAAATTTGAGCGTAATGACTGAAACTGCAACCGCACCATTAACTGGAAAAGCATTGCTTGCTAAGGTAAAAGAACTTTCTAATTTACCACGCCGAGAAAGAGCCAAGCAGTGCGGCTACTACACCGTTACTAAGAATAATCAAGTCCGCGTTAATCTCACAGATTTTTATGATGCTTTGCTATCGGCTAGAGGTATTCCCCTTAGTCCAGAAGCACCTAAAGATGGTCGTGGACGTGAACCGACATATCGAGTCAGTGTTCACCAAAACGGTCAAATTGTGATTGGTGCTACCTACACTAAGGCAATGAACTTAAAGCCTGGTGATGAGTTTGAAATTAGACTGGGATATAAGCATATTCACTTGATTCAACTTGGTGAAACCGACAAAAAAGCCACCTCTGAAGATATCGACTCTGAAGAATCAGATGAAGATGTGGATGAGTAAGAGTAAGTTTGCTGATGGTGAAGGCTTGATAATTCATTGCTAGCACTACAGCTAACGGCTAATTCTCTTGGCTGAAATTTTGTAAGATGATAAAAATACGATTAGACCCCTTGCAGAAGTCACGGATTTTAGTAGAGTCTTGATTAATAAGCAAGCAGTCTATCGTGTTTTTTTGTGTCTATTTTGATAAACATAGTCAATACCTTACGAGAATTTATAGAAAATGCATCAGTACCTGTTGTAGTGATGACATTTTTTATTAGCTGGATAGGATGCTGGTTACCAATAGCAGCAGTAATAGCAATTACACTGAATTGGCAACCGACCAAACCTTTACAGCCAGAACAAAAATTACCTTTATTAGTCCCACTTTATCTATTAGCGCCCCTGGTTCTCTGGGGAATAATTTGGCTATCCCATAAATCTTTCTCAGATTATGGCTTTGTGGGTAATGTTTCCCTGCTGGGTTCCTTAACGCTTGGTTTTGGTTTAGGAGTTTTCAGCCTAGCAATGATGTTTACCTGCCAATTCTTGCTAGGCTGGTGTTATTTGGAAAAATCAAATATCAAATTGATACCATCCATCTTGCCAACTATTTTATTGGTAGCGCTGTTAGTTGGGGGTATAGAAGAGTTAGTTTTTCGTGGTTTCTTGTTAACTGAATTAGAGCGTGATTATCCAGTATGGTTAGCTGCTGCAATTTCTAGCTTAATTTTTGCCCTGCTGCATTTAGTCTGGGAGCAACGGGAAACTAAACCCCAAATCCCTGGATTGTGGCTGATGGGAATGATGTTGGTGTTGGCGAGGATTGCTGATGGTGGTAGTTTGGGTATAGCTTGGGGATTGCACGCTGGCTTAGTCTGGGCGATCGCTACTGTAGATACAGCAGAACTTGTTATTTATACTGGTAAAACTGCGGAATGGTTGACTGGTAAAAACAAAAAACCCCTAGCTGGGGCGGCGGGAATTATTTGTGTATTGGGAACTGGGTTAGTTCTTTGGTTATTGTCGGAATATTAAAACTATATTCCATCAGAATTGATGAGATGGTGGGTTACTGAATATTAACGAACCGCAGAGGCGCAGAGGACACAGACAGAGAAGATAGAGGCAGAAGACAAACGTTGCTCAAATGTATTTAACTATTTCCCACTAGAGTTGGTAATGGTGGGTTACGCTGTCGCTAACCCACCCTACGATTTTTGGGCGATTTATTTTTGGGAATTGTACCCGACTAATTAGCTGATCAAATGCAGCTGGCTGATAACCGTACTAATCAGATTATGGGTAATGGGGAGGCTATCAATTACCATACCTAAGCACAGCAGCATCATGTAGGAGATGGAATAGAGAAACAACTCTCTGGCTACAGTGCGATCCTCTGGGTTGTGTAACAAACGCCAAGATTTGTGGACAAATAATCCTCCCAGACTCACAGCGATCGCTCCATAGACAAATCCACTGGCGTGCAAGGGATAAACTAGTAAGATAGTCGCACCAACTGTCACCAGTGTGTAGTACCAAATCTGCTTGACGGTTGCTATATCACCCTCAACCACAGGTAACATGGGGATGCCAACTTTAGCGTAATCATCCCGAATCATCAGCGCTAATGCCCAGAAATGGGGAGGTGTCCAGAGAAAAACTATGGCAAAAATTAACCATGCTGCCCAGCTTAAAGTCCCTGTAACAGCAGCCCAACCCACTAAGGCCGGAATGGCTCCTGCGGCTCCACCAATGACAATATTTTGAGTGCTGTGGCGTTTCAACCAGTGGGTGTAAATCAAAATATAAAAGACAATGCCGGAGAATGCTAGGCAAGCAGCCAGTAAATTTGCGAATACTGCTAGTAGTGTAAAAGACATAACTGCTAGAGCGATCGCAAAAATTAGCGCATCACGAGGCTGCACCTTACCCGAAGGGATAGGACGATGACGCGTCCGTTCCATATCATAGTCAATATCCCGATCATAGATACAGTTAATTGTCTGGGCGCTAGCAGCAGCCAAAGTGCCACCAGTAAGAGTTACTAGCAGCAACAATGGATCTACTTGTCCCTGTGCAGCAATCCACATACTTCCAGCCGTGGTAATCAACAGCAACGGGATAATCCGGGGCTTTGTTAGTTGATAGTAGCTTTGGATAACTTGGAGAAGTGTTTGGTGGTGGCGAGAGACATTAGTCTCAATCATTTTGGCTCTTGTTCCTTATTTTTCAACAACTTTTATGCAGCCCCTGCTCATACTGAGTTGACATTAAAAATAGTTACTGAGACTAAGGGAAGATGAGGGAAATGAGGAGAATGGAGAAGATCAGGAAGATTTGCTCCCTAATCTCCCCCCGATCCCCCATATCCCCTGGCTCAGACTGGCTCAGAAAGTCGAGACTTCTCTTAGGGGCGCAGGCGGTTTTGGTTTTTATGGTTTTACCACTTCTAGTTGTTTGGGGTTGTTGCTAGATGTGATGTCAAGTTCGTTTCATCACTAAATAACTAATAGCTAATTGCCATTACTCATCAGTAATCATCTTGATTACAGCAATAGAAAAACGAACCTGAATTAAGTTAGGCATTCGATCCATTTGCTTGTGTACTGATAACAGTTGCTGTGGAACCAACAGGAAAAGCGTTGATTTCACGGGACATAGCCCAGTCACGCAATGCTAGAACTGTAAAAGCTACTAAAGTACCCAACAAAACCGCCCCCACAGTTTGGTGAGAAACTGTCAAAACCTCAACTTGGAGATGTAACCGGAAAGTGGCAACTCCCAAGACTAGTTGTAACAGCAATAACCCACCTGCAATATTTGCTAGCCGCCGCAAAGTTGGATGCAGTGCTGGTGTCCGGCGGGAGATGAATACCACTGCCAAAGTCGCTACAGTTGGCGGTACCAAGCCAAAAATATGGCTATACATCACATTACAAAGCTGAGAATCACCAAAGCATTGGTGTAATGCCCAGCGAGACCCTACCAAAGCACCGAGTATACTTTGCAAGTAAACAAAAATAACGGCACTTAAACCCAACCAAGGTAACTTACCAACAGTGCCAGTTCCTTGATAGGGAGTGAGGGCTATGCCGACAATCAGTAGGGTAGTGAAAAACAACAGCGCCGTTCCCAAATGGGCGGTAACAATATCAAACCGCAACAGTTGGGTGACAGTGAGTCCTCCCAAAATACCTTGGAAGACAATTAAAAACAGGGCAAATGTGGATGCCCAAGGTAGCCAAGTGGGTAAAAAACGCCGATGCCACCAGGATAAACCAGCAAGGGCGATCGCGCTTAAACCAATTAACCCTGCATCCAATCTATGAAACCACTCCAAAAAAACTTGAAGATTCATTTGTTTGGCTGGTACCAGTTCCCCGTAGCATAATGGCCAGTCCGGACAAGCAAGCCCAGCATTCATCACACGGGTGGCACTGCCTATGGCCATCAAAATCAAGGTGGCTATGCACATTTTCCACACCAAGCGACGAATCAGTTCCTTGGGCTTTCGCTGCTCAGTTGCCGCTTCATTTTGTTGTTCTAGGACAAATTCATTCATGAACAGTACCTTCCACCCGTTCTTGGTGGTAACTCTCTTAAAATTTTCAATTTTTAGTAACGACCCATCTACACCCTAACGTATGAGCTAGAGTTTAAAAGATTGGCTTGCACTTATACTTTGGATCACTCCAGCTACTTTTAGCCGGAGCTTTAGGTATTTTTTAACGAGATAGCAATTGATAATTAATCATTAACTTTGCTAATCTAAATTCTTTCTTAAATTTTTTCACAGATTTTTACTGATTTATTTTTAGTCTTGGCAGTATCGAATAAATCTCTTGTACCCAAAATTAGTAACTTAGCCCGAAAAATTAATAAAATCTTAAAACCATGAGACTCCAGATTTTATTGCCTGCACTACCTTAGTAAGTGAGTAGCATAGAGATAACGTAGTAAATTCATTTAAGTAAACCGTGAACATTCCAAGTTCCATCTGGACATTAATAATTGGTGTCGTCCTAACGCTATTAAGCCTTTGGTATGGTCAAAATCACGGTCTGTTGCCAGTAGCCGCCACAGACGAAGCCTTTCTAGTGGATGGTCTGTTTAACACAATGATGATCGTTTCCACAGGTATATTCTTACTTGTCGAAGGTATTTTGATTTACTCTGCAATTAAATATCGTCGGCGGGCAGGTGATAACGAAGATGGACCGCCAATTGAGGGCAACGTGCCTTTAGAAATCCTCTGGACGGCGATCCCAGCAATTATCGTTCTCGGTATTTCAGTTTATAGCTTTGAAGTGTACAACGACATCGGTGGCTTTGATCCTCACTCTGTTCACGAAGCACCGATTACTCAGGAATCCATGACAATGGGGGGAACAGCTCTTGCCGCAACTTTAAGCGATACCCCACCCAGCACAGGCTCCAACCTGAATCAGGAAAAGTCTGATGAGGCCATGGAAGACCCAGCAACCGCAGCAGTCCGCAATGCTGACCAAATTCCCCAAAAACGAAATGCGCCTGGGGTAGGTAGTGTGGCTCCCACAATTGGGGGTAGTCCAGAACGAGCAGGTTTACCACCAGAATTGCGCGTTAATATCACTGGTCTACAATACGCGTGGCTTTTCACATATCCTGATACAGGTATCACTACAGGTGAGATGCACGTTCCCGTTGGTCGGGAAGTCCAAATTAACATGACAGCTAATGATGTCATCCATGCTTTCTGGGTTCCAGAGTTCCGCTTGAAACAAGATGCTATCCCCGGTAGACAAAGCGAAATTCGGTTCACACCCAGATTAGCTGGTACTTACGACCTCATTTGTGCTGAACTTTGTGGCCCTTACCACGGAGCGATGAGAAGCCAAATAGTGGTAGAAAGCCAAGAAGCTTATGATGCTTGGATGACAGAACAATTAATTGCGAGTAGCGAAACTCTCAATCAAGCTGTTGCTGTTAATTCTGCGAATTTATCCGCAGATGAATTTCTGACTCCTTACACTAAGGACATGGGGATTCAACCAGAAATAATCAATCAAGTCCACAATGCTCATCATCATCAGTGAACAGGCTGATAACTGTTAACTGTTAACTGATAACTAATTAACTTATGACACAAACTCAGTTAGAAAAAACTGCCAATATCCCGCCTCATATAGAAGAAGCAGAAGAAAGACATTGGCGAGACTTCTTTGGTTTCAGCACCGACCATAAGGTGATTGGAATTCAATACCTAGTGACTTCCTTTGTTTTCTACTGTATTGGCGGCGTAATGGCTGACTTGGTGCGGACAGAACTACGCACCCCGGAAGTAGATTTTGTTAGCCCAGAAATTTATAACAGTCTATTCACACTGCACGCCACAATCATGATTTTTTTGTGGATTGTGCCAGCAGGTGCTGGATTTGCTAACTATCTGATTCCCCTGATGATTGGGGCGAGAGATATGGCATTTCCTCGCTTGAATGCTGTAGCTTTTTGGATGATTCCCCCAGCCGGGATTTTGCTCATCGCTAGTTTAGCTCTGGGTGATGCGCCTGATGCTGGTTGGACTTCCTACCCTCCCTTGAGCTTGGTGACAGGTCAAGTGGGTGAGGGAATTTGGATTATGAGTGTCCTGCTGTTAGGTACATCGTCGATTTTGGGAGCGATTAACTTTATAGTTACTATTCTCAAAATGCGTGTCCCCAGTATGGGCGTTCATCAAATGCCTTTGTTTTGCTGGTCGATGTTGGCAACTTCGGCTTTGGTGTTGCTATCTACACCAGTTTTAGCAGGGGCGCTGATTCTGTTGGGCTTTGACTTGTTAGCAGGAACAACATTTTTTAATCCCACCGGCGGGGGTGATCCGGTGGTTTACCAGCATATGTTCTGGTTTTATTCTCACCCGGCGGTCTATATCATGATTTTGCCTTTCTTTGGGGCGATTTCGGAAATTTTGCCAGTTCATGCCCGTAAGCCGATTTTTGGCTATAAGGCGATCGCCTATTCTTCCCTGGCTATCAGTTTCTTAGGGCTAATTGTCTGGGCGCACCATATGTTTACCAGTGGTGTCCCCGGTTGGTTACGAATGTTTTTTATGATCACCACCATGATCATTGCTGTACCCACAGGAATTAAAATTTTTGGTTGGTTAGCAACTATCTGGGGTGGCAAAATCAGCCTCAATAGTCCGATGATCTTTGCTATGGGCTTTTTGGGAACCTTCGTAATTGGCGGGATCAGTGGTGTAATGTTAGCCGCAGTCCCCTTTGATATTCACGTTCATGATACATACTTTGTAGTAGCCCACCTGCACTATGTCCTTTTTGGTGGTAGCGTCTTAGGGATTTTTGCCGCTATTTACCACTGGTTCCCGAAAATGACGGGACGAATGATGAACGAATTTTGGGGCAAAGTTCATGCTGTTTTAACCATTATCGGTCTGAATATGACCTTCTTACCCATGCACAAGCTAGGTCTGATGGGGATGAACCGCCGAATTGCTCAGTATGACCCCAAATTCACTTCATTGAATGAAATCTGTACATACGGCTCATATATTCTAGCGATTTCGACATTACCCTTTATCATCAATGCTGTTTGGAGTTGGTGGTATGGCGAAAAAGCTGGTGATAATCCTTGGCGGGGACTCACCCTAGAATGGATGACTACTTCACCACCAGCCATTGAGAATTTTGAGCAGCTTCCGGTATTAGCTACCGGCCCTTACGACTATGGCGTAAGTGACAAAAAAGTAGATATTCAGGCGGTGTTAAATATCGAACCTGGTGAACCATACCCAACTATTGAGTCTGGCGTTTAAGAGGGAGTAGGGAGTAGGGAGTAGGGAGTAGGGGAGAATAAAATTCCCAATTCCCAATTCCCAATTCCCAATTCCCAATTCCCAATTCCCCATTACTTTACATTTTTAAAGATTCATGCAAAGTCAAATAATTGACCCAGCGAAAACTGAACTGAATCATCACCACACAGCAACGGATGCTCATCACGAAGAACATCCAGACCATCGTCTGTTTGGGCTAGTGGTGTTTCTCATCGCTGAAGGAATGATTTTTCTGGGGATGTTCGGAGCTTATTTAGCTTTCCGTGCTACCTTACCTGCATGGCCTCCAGAAGGCACGCCAGAATTAGAACTATTGCTACCCGGAGTCAATACTATCAATCTGATTGCTAGTAGTTTTGTGATGCACAATGCTGATACCGCTATCAAAAAAAATGATACCAAGGGTATGCAGATTTGGTTGACAATTACGGCGTTGATGGGTGCTACTTTCTTGGTGGGTCAGGTTTATGAATATGCTCACCTGGAATTTGGTCTGACTACCAATTTGTTTGCTAGTTCATTTTATGTGTTAACTGGCTTCCACGGTCTGCACGTTACTATCGGTGTTTTGGCTATTGTGGCTGTTTTGTGGCGATCGCGTGTCCCCGGTCACTACAGTAACGAAAAGCACTTCGGTATTGAGGCGGCGGAAATCTATTGGCACTTTGTGGACGTAATTTGGATTATTTTGTTCGGATTACTGTATTTACTTTGAGTATTAATTATTAGTTGTTCACTCCACGCGAATAACTAGACCAGCCCTCATCCGGGGGCTTTTTTGATGAATTTTAAATTATTTAAATTATTTAGATTCAACTCTTGTAGGTGGGCAACTTGCACGCCCATGTTATGCAAGTTAAATATAGAACAGCTTACTCAGGAAAAAAAGCACTTTGCTATAAATCCCCAAAAAAGACCTTTCTCTGTCATCTTGCAGAAATCGATAAAGTTGTATTAAGCTAGGCGGGAACTGATGTTAATGATGTACACAAAGCTGTTAATACATCAGTAATACCTTGTATTTGCTATCACATCAATTGCTCAATACATCTGGGAAGAAAAACCCAACAAGCTTGATTTCTTGAAAACGTTCCCTTGCGTTAGCAAGGTAAGTAATTTCTACGGAGGAAGTCAGTCAGTATGTTAAAGCAACTTTTGAAAGGTAGCTCTATTTTCGTTATTTTGCTTGCAGGTAATCTTTCTGCTTTAGCACAAGTTCCAGAATCAAAACCTCAAACTCAAGCGTCTCAAGCGCTACAAAAACCACTTCAAATCTCCCAAGTACAAACGACTGTGAGCCAGGAAGAACTGCAACAATTTGCCAACCTTCTCCCAACGTTGCAAGAAATTGGTCAAACATCTCAACACAGAGCTGTACAAGCTATTGAGCAATCAGGCCTCAGCGTAGAGCGATTTCAAGAGCTTTCCGAAGCACAGCAGTCCCCTGGAGCTATACCATCTTCACCAGCAACTCCAGAGGAGCAACAGTCTTTTAACCAAGTAGCCCCTGAAATCCAGTCAATCCAAGAGGAAACACTGGACCAACAGGAGGAAGCAGTGCGGGCTGGGGGTTTAGAACCAAACCGCTTCAATGAGATATTGGTCGCCATTCAGGAAGACCCGACTTTGCAACAGCAGGTACAGCAGCTGATGCAGAACAATTAGGATAACACCAGCAATACCTTAGCCAAATTACGAGGGTGAGATGATAATGCTTCAACCATGAACTCCCGTTTCTTGCTAGGCTTGGCAAAAACAATCAGTCCTAAAAATTCCTTGAAGGTTTCCCACAAGGGTTTTTTAATGTATTGACGGTAGGATAAGGGTTTTAGATTCTAAACAACCTTTTTCTCGAAACGCTTATGTATGCTTGTTTTTGCCGTTTTTGCCAAAAATTATCAAGGCTCTTATTTTGGCTAAGGTATTGTTATCCCATTTTGTGGTGTGGGCTACATATGGCTTCGCCACGCAAGCTATCGACTACGGTAGGGGCGGGTGTACCAATGTCTCTAGCCGTGACGATGAAATCATCGGCGTAACGCACCACACCAAGTTTTGGATTGAGGGCTTTAATATAATTTTCTAAGCCATGCAAGCCGATATTGGATAAAACGGGTGAAATCACCCCGCCTTGTGGCGTACCCCGTTCTGTAGGCTGGCAGCTTCGGTTACATTCGTGGTCTGCACTCCACCCCGTTCATTACTTACTTGAGGTGTTACCGGACTATATATCAAGAAATAGAAATTAACCGTAGGGTGGGTTAGCGACAGCGTAACCCACCTAGAATTGTTAAAACACTGCGCGCAGCCGAAGTTTTAACGGTGCGCGGCGTGGTGGGACAACACACCCTACACTTGATTGGTCTTTACATCTGTGGTGACAATTAATAGCGAATACGTGGATCTACATAAGCATTGAGTATATCAATTAAAATGCTGGCGGTGACAACGATTGCCCCAAAAAATACTAATACTCCTTGGACAGTAGGATAATCACGATCAGAAATGGCTTGATATAGGCGATTTGCTAAACCAGGCCAAGAAAATGTGACTTCCGTTAAAATCGCCCCACCCAGCAGAGATGCAAAAGTTAATCCTAAGACTGTGATAACTGGAATTAAGGCATTTTTCAAAGCATGGGAGACTAAAATTTTATTTTCAGCAATTCCTCTGGCTCTAGCGGCTTCTACGTAATCTGCTTTGAGGGTTTCCTTTAAATTTACGCGCACAATGCGCTCAAAAATCCCACTGAGCAAAATTCCTAGAGTCAGACTAGGCAGGGCTAAATGGTGCAAAGATATAAAAAACTGACTGAAATTTACCGTCAGTAAGCTATCAATGGTATATAGTCCAGTGATCGCAGTAGGAGCCGGAAGATTAGGCGGAAAACGGTTAGAATTAGGAAACCAACCCAATTGCACAGAGAAAATTAACTGTAAAAGCATTCCAGCCCAAAACATCGGCAGTGCGTATGTAATAATACCAAATAACCGTCCCCCAATATCAAAATAAGTACCGGGACGAGAAGCCGAAACAGTACCCGCGATAATACCGACAATCAGCGCGATCGCCATACTTGATACTGCTAACTCTACCGTAGCGGGGAAATACTGCCCAATAATGTCCCAAACAGACTGTCCCCGACTGGTTAAAGAAGTCCCCAAATCAAAGCGCAGTAAGTTTCCCAGATAATTCAAATACTGTAACCACAGGGGAAGATTTAAACCTAATTGTTGGCGTAACTCCTCTTTGGCTGCTTCCGGCGCACGTCCCCCCAGAATCGCATCTGCTGGATCTCCTGGTGTGGCTCTTAGTAATAAAAATACAATGGTAATAATAGTCAACAATTGCAGTGGAGCCAGAACTAACCGCGAAGCAATGTAATATTGTAAAGCTTTAGATCGAGACATATTTTCAAAGTGTTCAAATAAATTCGACAACCCAAAAGTTAAAACCTCACCCTGTCCTACCGGACATCCCTCTCCTTAGTAAGTCCACCGTTTACACACAAATCGGAGTTACTTTGAGATCCGGGTTT